>JAFGNC010000179.1 GCA_016927175.1 Gammaproteobacteria bacterium
AAGGCTGCGCCGCCGGCGCAGGCAGATCGACGATCTCGCCGTCGCCGATGATGCCGTACTGCTTCTCGATCTGCAGATCGGCGAGCCGGCGCATGGCTTCGGGCGTCATCCGGCTCTCGGGGGTCTCGGTCAGGAAGCGGCGATAACTCTGCATCGCCATCTCGAGGCTGTTCTCGACGTCGACCTCTTCGACGTCCGCCGGTACGTCGCGCAGCCTCGCGAGCGTGCGCTTGTCCGGGTTGCCCGCGCAGGAGACGACGAGCGCCGCCAGCGGGAACCAGCACAGGCCGTGCCAGCGTCTCATGGCCGCTCACCCTGCGGATCGACCGCACTTGCCTGAGGTCCGGGAGCGCCTTCCGGAGCGTCGGCCGCGGCCCGCTCGGCTTCCGCTCTCGCCTTCGTTGCGCGGTCGTAGCTGTCGGCCAGCGCATAGCGCGCCTGATCGCGGTAGTTGTCGAGGCGTTCGCGCCGCGCATTCAGCTCGTTGATCGCGACGACCTCGAGCGCATGTCCCTGCCGCGCCATCAGCAGACCGACCGTGGCGAGCGAGTCCCGGACACGGGTACGCAGGCGCCGTATCGGCACTTCGTAGCCCTCAAAGCTGTGCACGGCGGCCTGGCGCACTCTGACGAAGCTTTCGTACCGCTCCGTCATCAGGTCGATGGCCTGCTGAAGGCTGCGCAGATGCTCGTCGAAGACGGTCAGCCGCTCGTGATATTCGGTTCGCAGAGTGAAGGTCAGGACGCCCCGCAGACGCCGAGCGCGCTCCCGGAGCTCGGCGGCCCGTGCGCCCTCGGCGCCGCGCAGCGCGCCCTCGATGCGGGCGATCTGCTCCGACAGCATCCGCTCCTCGGTCGTCGCGAGAAACTCCGGACGCGGCGCGACGAGCAGGTCCTGCAGGCGATCGTCGAGAAGCTCGTGCTGCTGCCGCCGCAGCCGTATGCGCGAGTCGAGCTCGCGGAACTGCCCGTCGATGTCCGGCAGCAGAGGCTCGTAGTAAGCCCGGCGCAGCCCGATCATGTCCTCGAACGCGTCGAAGCTGCTCTGCCAGGACTCGAGCTTCACGCGAAGGTCCTCGAGATCGAGGTAATTCTGCAACGCGGTCTGGAAGTCGTGGGACGCCAGCAGCTCCATCAGGTAGTAAGTTTCGGGCGTCTCCGGCAGCGTGCGCAGGCGAATCACCCAGTCCTTGTCCTGCCGGATCTCCTCGCGGATCAGCGCCTCGAGAAAGCGGCCTTTACGGATGCTGTCGATCGAAGCCGCAAGCCTCTCGACTTCCTCGTCGAAGGACTGGAGCGCTTCGCCATACAGCAGCGCCGCGCGCCCATGCACGTTCAGCTGGCTGTATGCGAAAGGCAGAGCGAGCCTCGCTTCCTGAACGGCGGCGTCCGTGCTCGCGCGCTCTGCGAGGATGCTCCACGGCACGATGGCCCGATCGTAGTCCTGCGCGGACGCGGCGGCCCAGCCCGAGCTGAGCAGCGCACGGTTCGAAAGCGGGCCTTCGAGGCGGACGCGGTCGAGCGCCTGTCGCGCCTCGTCGAACTCCTCGCTCTCCATCAGCAGCGTGCCGAGCACGAGGTTCGACTTGTCCCTGATCGACAGGGCGGCCTCGTCTGCAGCCCTGATTCCGCCCGCCCGGTCGAGCTGCTGCAGCGCCTCGCCCTGCCGATCGCTCTGCAGCAGAGCGATGCCGAGGTTGTAGTCCGCAAAACCCGCCAGGCCTTCCGCGCCCTGCAATCGCCTCAACACCTCGACGGCGTCCGGAGAGCGTTCCGTCGCCATGTAGATGTTCGCTCGCAGAAACTCGACGTCGCTCTCGATGCCGTCGGGAAGCCGCCCGTCGATCCGCTCGAGCGCGTGCAACGCGTCGGCGAGCTGCCCCTTCTGGAAGTGGATGCGAGCCAGGCGGTATGCCGCCTCGTTGCGCACGCTCTCCTCGACGTCGCCTTCGAGAACGGCTCTGATCGCGCGCCCGGCGCGGTGATGCATGCGGTACGAGAGCTCGAAATCCCCGACCGAAAACTCCGCGTCGCCGATGTGGTAGTGCAGCGCGTCGAGCGCGGGCTCGTCGAGGCCGTAATGCTGAGCGAGCTCGGTGTCGAGGCGCTCGAGCGCGGCGAAATACTCGCCCTGATGCGCGTAGTACAGCGCTTCGCCGAAGTACAGATCCTTCAGGCCGTCTTCCGCTCCGCCGGCCGCCGAGACGGCAGCCAGCTGGAGACCGGCGAGCAATGTCGGCAGGCGGGACATCGATCACCAGTCTCCGAGCTCGATCCCCGCCTCACCGGAATCCGCCGCAAGGGTCAGGCCGAGAAGCTTCGGCTCGACCCCCTTGCTGAAACTGAAGCTGCGGCTGCTGCTGAATTCCCTGCCGCTCTGCAGCTTGCCGTTGACGGACACTGTGATCTCGTGGCTGCCCGTGGCGACGTTGCCGGTGTACACGCGCTGCACGCCGCCGTTCTGCAGGGCTTCGAGCTCCTTGAAGCTGTAGATGTAGTGGGCGACGAGCTCTCCGTCGATCTGCAGCTGAACCGCGTCGAGACGAAACGTCTCGCCCGCCGCCAGATCCACGAAGACGGCAACCTGCGTGTTCGACGGGTACAACAGGCGCTCCTCGAGCAGGGTCAGATCCCGGGCAATGCCGAGCACGTCGGCTTTGATCTCCTGGACCTGCTCGTCGAGACTTCGCATTTCCTCTCGAGCCTCGTCCTGCGCCCATGCGGTCGAAGCCGCGAGTTGCAGTACCAGCATTATGTGACGAGCGATTTTCGGCATTTTGACACCTGACTGCGGCGGAACCAGTGCGGCCGTCCTATGCGTTGTTGGCCGCGTGCTACTTCGTTCGCAACTGCTTTCGTGCGGCCGCAAGTGTTGATGAATTAAATGGTTCGGAACGTGAACCATCTCGCACTTCAAATGCCCGATCGTGAGAACTGCTCGTTTGTCGCAGGACAGAGACAGGTAAATGCAGACAGCAAATAGCTCGTTTAAAACCAAAAGGTTAAATCGCGCAATGGAAGCGCCCCGTAGCGTTATATTTAGGCGCTCTAGCTATTTGAAAGCGAGGCATGGAGCCGCTGTCGGGCGCTGCGATTGCAGCCGCGGCAGGGCTGGGGGCAGGGCCTTCGGCGCCGGCATCCGGGATTATGGAAGGCGGAGATTCGGACTTACGGCTCGTTATCGGCTTGCGGCCCGTGTCCGAGGCTTCAGCGAAGCGCGTGCGGGACCGGATCAGGTGAGAAAAAAGGAGCGGCGTGCACGCGCCGCTCTTTCGGACGAGGCCGGTGCTACGGGCTGCCGCCCTCGCCGCCGCGCCGGAAATCGGCCTGCAGCAGATGCGTAATCGTGTGCACGTAACGCAGCTTGCCGTTCTCCACGCGGAACAGGTGGGTGTCCGGCGCGCCGCTGCCGCCCCTCGGGCCTCCGGCGCCGAAGGTGCAGAAGACGACGACCGAGCCGGTCACCTCGTCCACGACGAAGCGTCGGTTAGCGATGTTCACGCCGCTCGGCACGCCGACCTCGCAGCTGTCGTCCGGCGACCCCCTCCCGGTGTACGCGCCGCCCTCCACGCGCACGCAGGGGAAGCCCCAGGGCACCAGGTCGATCTTTCCTTCCAGAAACGCGTCGAGGTAGGCGTTGGCGGCGGAAACGAGAGTGCCCCGCGAATCGCGTTCCTCGGCCGGGATCGGGTCCCAGTTCTCGGTCGACGAGTACTGCAGGTAGGCATCGGCGTCGAAGAGCCAGTAGCCGGTAGTGGTCCAGAGAATCTCGATCTCGGCGATCCTGTCGTGGTTCACGCGCAGGCGCGTGCCTAGAACGTACGGAGACTGCTCGTCCGCCACGATGACCTCGGTGAACGTCTGGCACGTATCCGTGTCGAGCAGACTGCGATGGTGATCGATCTCCATCGCGGTGTTGATCAGGCCCTCGCCGATGTCGGTGACCGCCATGTTCTCCGTGTAGCCCACCCCCGTTGCCAGCGGCAGACCGGAGGTATCCCCCTTGCTCTGGGCCTCTACGTAGAGGTCGACTGCACGCTGCAGCCCTCCCCGCGCGCAGGAAATTTCTTCCTGCGCGAAGCTTGCACCCGACGCGAGCAGCGCACTGCAAAGCGCGAGCGTCGTGAAAGTGGTACGTTTCACCGATCTCCTCCCTTCGTTGTCGTAATCGTCGATTATAGTCATTGGACCGCCCCACCCGGATGGCGCTCGACGCGCTGCCCGAGGCACCGGGCAAGGTTTCCGCCTCCGCCGAGTCGAGCGGCGCTATCATGGTCACGCCGGCTGCCGAGGCGCTCGGCGATCATCACCGACGGAGGATAACTGCCAGATGCTCGATAAAGTCACGTTCGCATTCCTGGTCGCGGTCGCATCGCTCGCTGCGCTGCTCGTGCCGCGGCCCGGATCCACGCAGGAGACCCCTACGATGCCGCAGCCGCCGACCCTGACGTTCGCCTTCGAAATGCGCGCGGAGGTCGCAGAGCCCGTCGACCTCGGCGAGGTCACGCACGGCAGGCGGCGCATCATCGAGATACTCGGCGGCACGTTCGAGGGGCCGGACATCAAGGGGCGGGTCGTGCGCGGCGGCGCGGACTGGCAGATGATCCAGCCGGACGGATTCTCCGAGCTCGACACGCGCTACGCGCTCGAGACCGACGACGGGCACGTGATCTACGTGCAGAATTTCGGCATCCGGCATGCGCCGCCCGAGGTAATGGAGAGGCTCAACGCGGGGGAAACCGTCGATCCGTCGCTCGTGTACTTCAGAACCATGCCGCGCTTCGAGACGTCCGCGCCGGATCTGCAATGGCTCGTGCGCTCGGTCTTCATCGGCACCGGCGAGCGGTACCCAGACGGCGTGCTGATCCGGTTCTGGCGAGTCGAGTAGGCGCGTGCGGTAAGTCGCACCACCGTCGCCGCGCCGCTGGGGAAGCTCTGCACAGCCCCGTGGCGGCGCGCTGCGGCGTTGAAAATCTG
>JAFGNC010000180.1 GCA_016927175.1 Gammaproteobacteria bacterium
TAATATAAAGGGTCAGAGCAAAAAGGGGTCAGGGCCCTTTTGGAACAAAAAAGGGGTCAGGGCCCTTTTCAGTGCGAAAAGGGCCCTGACCCCTTTTCCGCTTTTCCGCGAAGCGCTCCGGACGTCGGCGAATCCACGCCAAGCACAGACAAAACGCCCGCTGTCCGAGCCCGCATTCTATGAAATAATCTGCGCTCCTCCGGCCGCCCCGGCGCGGCTGTCCGAGCCAAGCAACAATCGCCAACCCGCAGGAACACTCGATGGACGATAACCGCAAGAAAGCCCTCGCAGCGGCCCTGGGCCAGATAGAGAAGCAGTTCGGCAAGGGCTCCGTCATGCGGCTCGGCGACTCGATCGCCTCGCGCGACATCGAAGTCGTGTCGACCGGATCGCTCGGGCTCGACGTCGCGCTCGGCGTCGGCGGTCTGCCGCGAGGCCGTGTCGTCGAGATCTACGGTCCCGAGTCGTCGGGCAAGACGACCCTGACGCTGCAGGTCGTCGCGGAGATCCAGAAGCAGGGCGGCACGGCGGCCTTCGTCGACGCCGAGCACGCGCTCGATCCGGTCTACGCCGAGAAGGTCGGTGTCAACGTCGACGACCTGCTGATCTCGCAGCCCGACACGGGCGAGCAGGCGCTCGAGATCACGGACATGCTCGTGCGCTCCGGCGCCGTCGACGTGATCATCGTCGACTCCGTCGCGGCGCTGACGCCGAAGGCGGAGATCGAGGGCGAGATGGGCGATTCGCACGTCGGCCTGCACGCGCGGCTGATGTCGCAGGCGCTTCGCAAGCTGACGGCCAACATCAAGCGGTCGAACGCGCTGGTGATCTTCATCAACCAGATCCGCATGAAGATCGGCGTCATGTTCGGCAGCCCGGAGACGACGACGGGCGGTAACGCGCTGAAGTTCTACTCTTCGGTGCGGCTCGACATCCGCCGCATCGGATCGATCAAGAAGGGCGACGAGGTGCTCGGCAACGAGACCCGCGTCAAGGTCGTCAAGAACAAGGTCGCGCCCCCGTTCCGCATGACGGAATTCGAGATCCTGTACGGCCACGGCATCTCCCGCGAGGGCGAAATCATCGACCTCGGCGTCAAGGAGAACATCATCGAGAAGTCCGGCTCCTGGTACAGCTACAACGGAGACCGGATCGGTCAGGGCAAGGAAAACGTCCGCGAGTTCCTCGTCCAGAACCCCGACATCGCCGCGGACATCGAGGCGAAGCTGCGCGCGAAGCTGCTGCCGAAGAAGGGCGCCGCCGCCGAAGCTCCGGTCGAAGAGGCGGAGGGTGCCGCGCTCGAGCAGGCCTGACGGCACTCCGCCGGGGCAGCAGCGGGACGCGGCCGAAGGCGCCGCGGATCCCGCCGCCGACCGGGCGGACTGCGAGCGCCGCGCCGTCGCGCTGCTCGCCCGCCGCGAGCACAGCCGGCTCGAGCTCGCGCGCAAGCTCGCCTCCCGCGGATACGACTCCGCCCTGATCGCCGAAACCTTGGACGGCCTGGAACAATCGGGCTTCCTCGATGGTCAGCGCTTCATGGAGAGCTTCATTGAATCCCGTGCCGAGCGGGGGCTCGGCCCCGTCAGGATCCGCTCCGAGCTGATCCAGCGGGGCATCGCCAACGTCGCCGCCGCCGACGCGCTCGAGGCCGCCGGCAAGGACTGGCGCGCCCTGGCGGCCGCCGTCCGCGCGAAGCGCTTCGGTGCCGAGCCGCCGCGGGAATTCCGGGAGCGTGCGCGGCAGGCGCGCTTCCTCGAGTACCGCGGCTTCCGCGCCGCCGACATCGACGCGGCACTGGAACTCGGCGCCGATTCGGATTAGCTTGGCTGTCCCCCGGTGCGCCCGGCCCGGCGCCCGCCGGCGCCGGCAGCGTCCTTGAACCTCGACACACACGGCATGGCACTAATGAGTTTTACCAGCAGCGAGCTGCGGCAGGCTTTTCTCGACTACTTCGCGGAGCGCGGTCACGAGATCGTGGCGAGCTCCTCGCTCGTGCCCGCGAACGACCCGACGCTGCTGTTCACGAACGCCGGCATGGTGCAGTTCAAGGACGTGTTTCTCGGCCGCGAGGCGCGCGCGATTCCGCGGGCGGCTACGGCGCAGCGCTGCGTTCGCGCCGGGGGCAAGCACAACGACCTCGAGAACGTCGGCTACACGGCCCGCCACCACACGTTCTTCGAGATGCTCGGTAACTTCAGCTTCGGCGATTACTTCAAGCGCGAAGCGATCCGCTACGCATGGGAGTTCGTGACGGGCGTGCTGAAGCTGCCGCCGGAGCGGCTGTGGTGCACCGTCTATCACGACGACGACGAGGCGGCGAGCGTCTGGCTCGACGAGATCGGCGTCGACCCGAAGCGCTTCTCGCGCCTCGGCGAGAAGGACAATTTCTGGGCCATGGGCGAGACCGGCCCCTGCGGTCCGTGCAGCGAGATCTTCTACGATCACGGCCCCGAGGTCGCGGGCGGCCCGCCGGGGTCCCCGGACGAGGACGGCGATCGCTACGTCGAGATCTGGAATCTGGTGTTCATGCAGTTCGATCGCGCGGCGGACGGGACGCTGACGCCGCTGCCGAAGCCGTCCGTCGACACGGGCATGGGGCTCGAGCGGCTCGCCGCCGTCATGCAGGGCGTGCACTCGAACTACGACATCGACCTGTTCCGCAAACTGATCCGCGACGCCGCCGCGGCGACCCGCACCGACGATCTCGAGAGCAAGTCGCTGCGCGTGATTGCCGACCACATCCGCGCCTGCTCGTTCCTGATCGCGGACGGCGTGCTGCCGGGCAACGAAGGCCGCGGCTACGTGCTGCGCCGCATCATCCGCCGCGCCGTGCGGCACGGCTACAAGCTCGGCATGGAAGAGCCGTTCTTCCACTCGCTGGTCGGCAGCGTCGAGCGCGAGATGGGCGAGGCCTACCCGGAGCTGGTCGATCGCCGCGCGCACGTCGAGCGCGTGCTGCATCAGGAGGAGCTGAAGTTCGCCGAGACGCTGTCGCAGGGCATGCGTCTGCTCGACGACGCGATCGCGGGACTCGCCCCAGGCGGGGAAATTCCCGGCGAGACCGTCTTCAAGCTCTACGACACTTACGGTTTCCCGGAGGATCTGACGGCCGACATCGCGCGCGAGCGTGGGCTCACGATCGACCAGGCCGGATTCGATCGGTCGATGCAGGCGCAGCGCGAGCGGGCGCGAGCTGCCAGCCGCTTCTCGGCGGCCGGCGGCGGCGCGCCGGCGCTCGACACGCCGACGGAATTCCTGGGCTATGAAACGCTCGAGATCGAAAGCGCCGTGTCCGCGCTGTACGACGAGCAGGGCCATCCGGTCGACGCCCTCGAGGCGGGCGCGCGCGGCACCGTCGTGCTCGAGCGCACGCCGTTCTACGCCGAGAGCGGCGGTCAGATCGGCGACACCGGTACGCTGCGCGGCACCGCCGGCCGCTTCGACGTCACGGACACGCAGAAGCTCGGCGCGGCTTTCGGCCATGTCGGCGCCATCGGCGAGGGACGGCTTGCGGTCGGGGACGCCGTGACGGCCGCGGTAGACGGCGAGCGTCGTGCCGCGATCGTGCTGAACCATTCGGCGACGCATCTGCTGCACGCCGCGTTGCGGCATGTGCTGGGCGACCACGTGCAGCAGAAGGGCTCGCTGGTCGCGCCGGATCGGCTGCGCTTCGACTTCTCGCACTACGAGCCGGTGACGCCCGCGGAGCTCGAGCGGATCGAGCGCCTCGTCAACGAGCAGATCCGGCAGAACGCGGCGGCGGAGATCAGCGTGATGTCGTACGAGGACGCGATCGCGGCGGGCGCGCTGGCGTTCTTCGGCGACAAGTACGGCGACAGCGTGCGCGTGCTGAAGCTCGGCGATTTCTCGACCGAGCTCTGCGGCGGTACGCACGTGCGCCGCGCAGGCGACATTGGCTTCTTCAAGATCGTGTCGGAGAGCGGCGTCGCATCCGGCGTCAGACGCATCGAGGCGATCACCGGGCCGGGAGCGTTCGACTGGGTCAATGCCAACGACAAGCTGTTGCGCGGCGTCGCGGGGCTCGTCAAGGGCGGCCGCGACGACGTGCTCGATCGCGTGCAGCAGCTGATCGAGCGCAGCCGCGGGCTCGAGCGCGAGGTGCAGGCGCTGAAGGCGAGGCTCGCGACGGGCGGCAGCCGCGACCTGCTGGACGAGGCGACGGAGGTCGCCGGCATCAAGGTGCTGGCGGCCCGCGTCGACGGCGCGGACGCGAAGGCGCTGCGCGACACGGTGGACCGCCTGAAAGACAAACTCGGCTCGGGCGTCGTCGTGCTCGGCGCGGCCGAGGGCGGCAAGGTGCAGCTGGTCGCCGGGGTCACGAAGGATCTGACCGGACGCATCAAAGCGGGGCAGCTGATCCAGGCGGTGGCGCAGCTCGTCGGCGGTCGGGGCGGCGGGCGCCCGGACTTCGCGCAGGCCGGCGGCACGCGGCCGGAAGCCCTCGACGAGGCGCTGGCCCGGGTCGCCGATGAGGTCTCGTCGGCTTCGCAATCTTCCGACTAGCCGGAATATCAAGAAAATTGGCGAAATATGGGCAACGGCGCCGGGAAATGTTTTAGTATTGGACCGTCGGGGCCGCTCGGCCTATGGCGGAGCCCGACAGGGGGGACCGGCCAGGAACTGAAACGAACAGAACATAACATAGGGCCGGCCTAGCCACGGACGTTTGAGGGGGAGCGCGGCGTGAATCACCAGAACGCGATCCGCTGCCTCTCGGACTGAAGGGCGGCTGCTGATGTCTCGAAACCGCGCCGCACAGGAGAGTGTGGCCGAGGGATCGGTGGCAGAGACCAAGAAGGAGTTTGGCTATGCTGATCTTGACCCGGCGTGTGGGGGAGACGGTAGTCATCGGTAACGACGTTACCGTGACCGTGCTAGGTGTGAAGGGTAACCAGGTTCGCCTCGGTGTGAACGCTCCCAGAGAAGTCGCGGTGCACCGCGAGGAAATTTACGAGCGCATCAAGCGCGAGCAGGCGGACGAAGAAAACGCGCAGCATCATGCCGCCGTCGGCGCGGGTCGCCGCTGACACGGCGCGGCACGAAGTCTGTCTGACGGCGCCGAGAGGCCGCCGTATCGCGCCGGTCACCGTCCACGTCGCGATTCTGCGTCTCAACCGGTAGAATCACCGTTCGAGCAAATCGTCTTTATCGCGTCCGTCGCGAAATCTCCCGGAGAGGTGGCTGAGTGGTCGAAAGCGCTCCCCTGCTAAGGGAGTAAGGGCTTAAAAGGCCCTTCGAGGGTTCGAATCCCTCCCTCTCCGCCAGGCATAAAGAAAGGCCCCTTCGAGGGGCCTTTTTTTATGCCTGGCGGAGAGGGAGTGTGGACGAGCGCTCCGGTTCGACTCCCGGCCGCAGGCCGGGAGAACGCGCAGCGAGCGAAGCGAGTGAGCGGCCCCCTCGAGGGGTGAGCCCGCGAAGCGGGCGAATAATCCCTCCGTACGGAGTGGAAAAGGCCTTTCGGGAGCGGGGGCCTTTTTTTATGCCTGGCGGAGAGGGAGTGTGGACGAGCGCTCCGGTTCGACTCCCGGCCGCA
>JAFGNC010000181.1 GCA_016927175.1 Gammaproteobacteria bacterium
CGCGCGTGATTGGCTTCGAGCCGCGCGTGCCACGTGAAGAACGCCATGTCGAGGCGCTTGCCGCCGCGGCGCTCGGCATAGCGCGCCCACCCCTGCACGAGCTCGTCCCAGAATCCCGCCGCGGCCCAGTTTTCGACTGCCCACGATGCGGCGGCCGATACGCAGTAGTCCTCGTTGCCGTACAGGCGCAGCAGCTCGTCGCAGAAGAACAGCGTCGACCGTGTGCCGAAGCGGCGCTTGCCGAGGTCGCCGAAGCCGAGGCCGAACTGCCGCGCCATCCGGACGAGCAGCTCGAAGTGTGCGGCGCGGAAATGAAATGTGCCGCCTTCGATGCTGCCGTCGAGGCTGCCGAGCTCCGTTTCGGTATCGGCGCCGTCGGATGTGCCCGCAGCGCCGGCGCTTCGAGCGCTGACGTCACCGCGGTGCCCGGCGGCACGGCCGGGCGGGCCGCGAAAGCCGACGCCGATCTCGTTCGCGAGAATCTCTTTCGACGCACGCATCTGATCCAGCGTGTCGGCGTTCAGGACTTTCTGCAGCTGGGCGAGAAGAAACTGATTGGAGAAGACCGAGAACTGGATCAGGAACTGCTGCGCCTGGCCGGCGCTGAACTCGCCGCGGCTGAACCAGCGCGTGTAGGGATTGGCCGTGATGACCGGATGGCTCAGAACTTCGCGCTCGAGCCTTGCCTTGAAAGGCGGGATTCGCTCGTCCATAGGCGCCCCCTGTGTGGATGGGAGAGCACGGTTCGTCCGTCTAATGTAGCGCCGTAGAGCTAGCAATGTTGGCCAATCGGTAGCCTTACCGACCGATCGGCTGGCGGATTCCGGAGGCGCAGGCGGCTTCCGTTGGTGGAATCCTCCAATCCGGGCACGCCGCGGATGGCCGTCGCCGGAGCCGCGCCGGCGCCGATCGGCACTGCCGCGCTCGAGGCCGGCAGGCCTGGCGGTTCTCGAGCCGCAGGCGACGCCGATCGCCGCCCGGAGCCGTTACTTGCTGCAGGCCTCGTAGCCTGGCGGGCAGGACGTGTTCCGGAGGGGATTCTCGTTGATCCAGGGCAGTATGCCGCTCTCCCACTGCTGGCTGGCGCTGCCCGCCCAGGTATTCCTCGACCAGAACAGATGCGATGCGTTCAGCTCGTTCTCGGCGTAGCGATGCAGGTCCCGGGGCTGGCAGCGCTCGCACAGGCTGCCGCCGAGCTGGCTCGATTCGATGCTGTACAGGACCGGCATCCGTTTGCGGTATTCGATGCCCGTGCTGCTGCCGTCCAGCGTGTTGTACGCCAGGGGCCTCTGGTTGGCGAGGCCATCGGGCAGGACGTCCGGACCGCCCTGACCTGCGCCGACTTCGGCGGCATGAGCGATCAGCTCGTCCACGTTCTCCTGCCCGCCGAGGTAGTTGACGGGCAGGACGACGTTCGAGCGCGCGAATGCCTCGCTCGCGGCTTCCACGAGGCGCTTCAGCTGATTTTTGTAGGCCGAATGCGAGTAGCTGGAGTCCGATACCTTGCCGCTCGTCGCGGTTTCGCGGATCAGCATGATGCCCTCGAACGCCGGGTCGGCGTCGAATGCTTCCGCCAGGGCTCGATACAGCGCGATCAGACGATCCGCGACGGCGGGGTCCCAGATGCGCGCGATGCTGCCGTTCGCCGTCGCGGCGCAGCCATTGCCGTTCCTCAAGTACGGCGGATACATGTCCGACTCGCAGCCGCCGCCGTTGCCGTACGTTCGGTCGTGGACCCGAATGAACAGCTGCTTCGGCGAAGGCAGGCTCCTCAGCTTGTCGAGCTCGCGGCGAAGCGTGTCGAACCGGTATTCCCCCTCGTCCCCTTCGAGCTCGCCCCATTTGACGCGCAGCGTCACACCCGCAATGGCGCGGTTCCTGCCGATTTCGTCATACCAGCCGAAGCGCAGAGGCTGCTGCGCGCGAGTGGACTCGCCGAGCATCATCTGCATGTAATGGCCCGGGTGCCATTTGACCGCCCCGGTCGGCGGCTCCGGCGCTTCCTGCGCGACGCATTCGGCGTCGCCCGCTTCCTTGGCGCAAAGGGCGGGAGGGGGCTTCGGCGCCGAGCAGGCGAGCGCCGGGGCGATGACCAGAGGCAGGCACAGAGCGCGCAATCTCAGCGATCGGCGCCGCAAATGGTGGTTCTGATATGACACGAGTCCCGAGTAATGGCGCTGGATCATGGAACGTACGACGGTGCGAAGGGGAGGCGATAAGGCTCCCGTGCCGATCTCTCCGTCGGCTTCACCGCGGCGATCAGTATCGCGGCAGGCCTCGGCGTTGTCACAGTGTCGCTCCATGGCGCCAGCAGAGGTCCACCCGGCCCGCCGACGCGCCTTACGGGCGGGGGAATTCGGAGGCGCCCGTATCGGCCCGGCCCATCAGCCGCTCGTTCAGCGCGCCGGCGTGCCGCTCGAAGTAGGACAGATGCTCCTCGGGCATACGTCGCCAGCTGAGATCCGTCGGCCGGACTTGCCGATCGCGAAGCCGCATCTGGTTGCCGTTGGCGACGTGATGAACCTTCGAATCGAGCCGCAGAACGTCCGGGTGAAAATCGAGGCCGAGAAAATCCGTCAGCCTGCGCATCTCTGCCTCGGGTCGGGCCGTGACGTCCTCATAGCGGACAAAAATGACATGAGCGGGATCGACGCCGCGCAGGAGCCTGAGCGTGCGCGTGTAAAACCTCTTCCAGGTCAGCAGGGCCTCGGCGGGGGGCGTTCCGCGTTTCATCTGGGACCACATGACGCCGCGGCCGTCCCTGCAAAGCAGGATGAGCCGCGTCGCTTCAGGCGCGCCGTGGTAAAGCGATAAAGCCTTCACGTAGGGCTTGGACGAATCCACGACCAGCGGGCACCCGCTGACTTCGCGTATGGCATCGAACAGCAGCTCGGTGTGCAGGATGCTGCGGTCGAACGCCGGCACGTGCACGCGACGGTTGATCAGCAACCCCGCGCCGACGAGACCGTGTATCGCCTTCCACCGCAGCTTGTACGCGCGGGTGGCGCGGGCGCGGTCGACCGTTCTGACGGCATCGATGAAGCCGGTCTCGAGCGCATACGGGTCCCTGTGGAGATCGAAAGGCAGGCGCGCGACGACCTCCGTCCAGAACTCGCATCGTCTGATCGGCACACCGCACTGGCACGGTGTGTTCAGCGTCAGGTTTTTCGGCAGGTGCGTGATCTCGCCGACGGCGACCGCGTCGGGATGGCCGCCGAGCATCAGGTTGAGGAGCGTCGAGCCGGAATGACCGGCTGACAGCGTGCACGCCGTGCGGATCGCTCGCCCTGTCTCCATTCCCGCAGCGCCTCATGCGGCACCGGATGCGGCGAGACTCGTTGCTGCCTGTACCGCCTCTGAAGGCCGTCATCACGGCGAGCTCTTGCAGGCAGCGTAACTGTCAGGGCATCCCGTGCTGTCGATCGGGTGTTCCTGGATCCAGGGTAGGATGCCATGCTCCCATTGTTGAGAGGAAGACCCCGTGTCGGTGTTGCGGGTCCACAACAGGTGCGATGCGTGCAGCGTGCCGACGGCGAACTCGTGCAGGTCTCGCGGTGTGCAGGTCCTGCACAGACTGCCGCCCAGCTGCGACGCCTCGATGCTGTACAGCACGGGCATCCGCTTGCGGTATTCGACGCCGGTGCTGCTTCCGTCGAGCGTGTTATAGGCGAGCGGATGGCTGCGCGCGAGATCCCTCGGCAGCACGTCCGGCCCGCCTTGCCCCACGCCGACCTTGGCGCTGTGAGCGATGACGCTGTCCACGCGTTCCTGCGAGCCGAGGAAGTTGACCGACATGACGACGTTCGATTGCTCGAACGCTTCGCTCGCCGCAGTCGCGAGCCGCTTCAGCTGCGCAACGTACCTGTCGAAGGAGAAGCTCGGATCTCGCACCTCGCCGTTGGTCGCGGTCTCGCGGATCAGCATCAGCCCTTCGAAGTAGGGCTCATCGTCGAACTCCTGCGCGATGGCGCGATAAAGCTCGATCAGTCGGCTCGTGACGTCCGGGTCCCAGAGCCGCGCAGTGTTGCCGTGACCGGTATCGGCGCAGCCCTTGCCGTTGCGAAGATCCTGCGGAAACATGTTGCCGGAGCCGCATTGCCCGGAAGAGCCGTAGGCGCGGTCGTGCAGACGGATGAACAGCCGCTTCGGCACCGCGAGGCTCTTCAGCTTGTCCAGCTCGGCACGGACCATGCCGAATGTATAGTTGCCTTTCGACTTCTCCAGTTGCCCCCACGTCAGTCGCAGCGCGACGCCTTCGATCGCCGTGTTGCTCGCGATCTCGTCGTACCAGCCGAAGCGCTTGGCCTGCATGTCGTCGGTGGAGTCGCCGAGCCTGATCTGCATGTAGTGACCGGGGTTCCACTTCACTGCCCGGTCCCCCGTCTGCGACTTCGTCGTAGCGCACGAACCGTTCAGGCACAGAGTGCCGGGCGCTTTGGGCGCCGCCGCGGCGAGCGGCGGAATCAGCGCCGCGCCGAGCGCGGCGGCCAGGTACCAGCGGGGACGGCGCCGCGCGGCGGGAAGCTGCCGGAGCAGGCCGGGCACGGCGCGAAGAAGGCGATCGAAAAGCCGGTCGCTGGCAACCGGCAGGCTCTTGCGGCTCTTGATTGCGACCATGCGCGAATGGTCCTCCTTGAAATCGAACGGGCTAGTTCTGCCGTCGGCGCGGTGTCGGCGCCGCGGGGACGACGGATGACGGCCGAGGTAATAAAGAGTCGTGATACGCGCGACCGCGAACCTACGGATCCTTCCGACGCGGCCGGGGAAGTCGAATCGCGAGAGCCTACAGTTCCGTCGGCGAGGGCGCGAAGCGTCGCACAACCCCGACGCCTCGCTTGCATCCGGAGACGATGGGTGGCCTCACCGGCTTGAGTGTTGGAGGTTTCGACCAGTATCGTCGGCACGATTGGAGCTTTGCTCCAACGGAGCCTCGGGACGGTGGCGATGAGACTCGATCAGATCGACCTCAGGCTGCTCGCGGAGCTGCAGTCGAACGCGAGGATCAGCGTGACCGCTCTCGCGAAGCGCATCGCGCTGACACCGACGCCCTGCGCCCGCCGGATCCAGCAGCTCGAGGCGGCCGGCTTCATCAGGGGCTACGTCACGCTGCTCGATCAGACCCGGCTCGGCTTGCCCGTCAACGCTTTCGTGGAGGTACGCCTGGTCCGCGAGGGCAAAGCCGAGGTCGCGGAGCTCGAGTCGGCGGTGCACCGCTTCCCGGAGGTCATGGAGTGCTGGGCCATGTCCGGCGGCTACGACTATCTGCTGCGCGTCGTGACTCCGGACCTCGAAGGCTACAACCGTTTCCTGCGCGACGACCTGCTCAGCCTGCGCTGCGTCGACCATGTCGAGACGAGCTTCGCGCTGCAGCGCGTGGTCGAACGCACGGCGCTGCCGCTGAAGCATCTGCGGTGACTCCAGATTTTCAACGCCGCAGCGCGCCGCCACGGGGGCTGTGCAGAGCTTCCCTAGCCGAGCAGCTGTGGGTTGCGCTGCCACAGCGACCACGTCAGCGCGGTCGCGTACGCGACCCACAGCAGATACGGCAGCAGCAGCGCGCCGGCAGCGATCCGCACGCGCGAGAACGCCGCCAATGTCGCCGCGATCAGGACCAGCAGGATCAGTATCTCGACGAAGGCCGCCGCGCCGAGCCGCCACGCGAAAAACAGCCACGTCCACAGCGCATTCGCCACGAGCTGCGCGACGAACAGGGCCAGCGCCCCGCGCGCGCCGCCGAGGCCGCGCTCGCGCCAGACGAGCCATGCGGCGACGCCCATCAGCGCGTACAGCACCGTCCAGACCGGGCCGAAGACCGACGCGGGCGGTGCCCATCCGGGCTGCTCGAGCCCGACGTAGAAATCCTGCGCGCGGACGGAGGCGAGCCCGCCGACCGCCGCGGCTGCGAAGCTGATCGCGAGCCAGGCGGCGAGACCGAGAAGCTGTGCCCGCCCGCGCATCGGCGTCAGTCGAGTACGTGCGACAACAGGCCGTCCGCGAGCTTCGGCTCGAACCACGTCGACTTCGGCGGCATCAGCCGCTCGGCGTCGGCAACGGCCATCAGCTGCTCCATGCGGGTCGGGTGCAGAGCGAACGCGACGGCCGCGCGGCCGCCGTCGACGAGCCGCTCGAGCTCCTCGAGGCCGCGCACGCCGCCGACGAACGCGATCCGAGTGTCGGTGCGCGGATCGTCGACGCCGAGCAGCGGCGAGATCACCCGGTCCTGCAGCAGGCTGACGTCGAGACTCGCGACCGGGTCGGCCGGAATCTCGGCCGCCTGCAGCTCGAGCGCGTACCACTCCCCGTCGAGGTACATGCCGAAAGCGCCGGGGTGCGGAGGTTTCGCCCGGCCGGCCGTCTTGCGGACCTCGAACGTTCCGGCGAGGCGCTCGAGCAGGCGCTGCGGCGTCAGGCCGTTCAGATCCGCGACGGCGCGGTTGTAGTCGAGGATCCGCATCTCGTCGTGCGGGAACGCCACGGTCAGGAAATACTCGTGGCTCGCATCCTCGCCGGCGCCCGCCCCGCGCCGCGACTCGGCGACGCGCGCGGCCGCGGCCGAGCGGTGGTGCCCGTCCGCGATGTAAAGCGTCCCGAGCGTCTCGAAGGCCGCGCCGATCCGCTCGATCGCAGCCGGCGCGTCGACGCGCCAGACGGTGTGCCGAACCCGCTGCGGCCCGTCGACCTCGAACAGCGGCCGGTCGTGCGAGGCGTCGTCGAGCAGCGCGCGCAGCACTGCGTCGGCGCGATAGGCGGTCAGCACCGGCCCGGTCTGCGCGTTCAGCGAGTCGATGTTGCGGACCCGGTCGTTCTCCTTGTCCGGCCGGGTCAGCTCGTGCTTGCGGATGATGTCGCGCTCGTAGGCGCGCACGCTCGCGACGCACGCGATGCCGGTCTGCGTATGAGGGCCCGCGGGGGTGTCCATCGTCATGCGATAGACATAGAACGCCGGCGCCCGCTCGCGCACGAGCACGCCGTCGCGCCGCAGGCGATCGAGGTTGGCGGCGCCTCGCGCGTAGACCTCGTCCGAGTGCGGGTCCGTGCCCGGCGGCAGGTCGATCTCCGGCCGCGAGATGTGCAGAAAGCTCAGCGGCCGGTCCGCCGCGAGCCCGCGCGCCTCGTCCGCATCGATCACGTCGTAGGGCGGCGCGACGACGGCGGCGGCGTGCTCGCGCCCCGGGCGCAGCGCCGCGAACGGCTTGACGAGCGTGCTCATGACGTCACCGCCGGCGCTTCGTCCGCGGATCGTCCCGTCATCGTCTCCGCCGGTGCTTCCCCTTCTGCTTCCGCGTCGCCGGCCGCCGCCTGCGCCGTCATCACCTCTTCGGTTACCGGCTGTTCGGCGACCGGACGCGCCCACAGGTCATAGTCGTCCGCATCGTCGATCCGTACCGTCACGATCGCGCCCGGCGCGAACGCGGTGCCGGGAGGCAGGTATACGTTGCCGTCGATCTCGGGGGCATCGCCCTTCGAGCGCGCGATGACGCCCTGCTCGTCCGCCTCGTCGACGATCACGTCGATCGTCCGGCCGACGAGCCGCTCGAGCCGCGCGGCGCTGATTTTCTGCTGCGCCGCCATCAGCCGGTGCCATCGCTCCTCGATCACTTCCCCGGGCAGCGCGCCGGGCAGCCCGTTCGACGCGGCGCCGGCCACCGGCTCGTAGCGGAAGCAACCGACGCGGTCGAGCTCGGCCTGCTCGAGCCAGTCGAGCAGGTACTCGAAATCCTGCTCCGTCTCGCCGGGAAAGCCGACGATGAACGACGAGCGCAGCGTCAGCTCCGGCACGTCGCGGCGCCAGGCGCGGATCCGCTCGAGCGTTCGCGCGTCGGCCGCGGGCCGCTTCATCGCCCTCAATACCGACGGGCTCGCGTGCTGGAAAGGAATGTCGAGATAGGGCAGCAGCTTGCCCTCGGCCATCAGCGGAATCAGCTCGTCGACGTGCGGGTAGGGGTAGACGTAGTGCAGCCTGACCCATGCGCCGAGCTCCCCGAGCGCCGCGGCGAGGTCCGTGACGTGCGCCCGCACGTCGCGCCCGCGCCAGGGGCCGCCGCGGTAGCGCAGGTCGGCGCCGTAGGCGCTCGTGTCCTGCGAGATCACGAGCAGCTCTTTGACGCCGGCACGGACGAGACTCTCCGCCTCGCGCAGCACTTCGTCGACGGGCCGGCTCGCGAGCCGGCCGCGCAGGC
>JAFGNC010000182.1 GCA_016927175.1 Gammaproteobacteria bacterium
ACGCCGAGCAGTACCAGTGGGACTGGGAGGTCTCGCTGCAACCGTTCCCGGGGCCGCAGGCCGCGACGCCCGCTTCCGGCATCGTCGCCTCAGGGGCCGTGCCGGGCCAGCCGGTCGCTGACCAGGTCGGCAGCTTCTGGGTCGATTTCGATGACATACCGCCGCTGGGTCAACCGTTCCCGACTGCCTCTGAGTCGGACGGCGATACCATCGCCGTCGTGCCCGGCGCGGCATCGGTGGCGCCCGCCACGGAAGGCCGGCACCGTGCGGCGAGGGCGCCGCGGACGGGCGCTGCGATCCCGTCTCCCGAGAGCCGCGGCGAAGGCGGCGGCGCGCTCGGGCAAGTGCTTTCGGTGCCGACGAACATTCCCGTGCCCGAGCACGCCATCGACTTCCACGTTCGACTCGTGCCGCGCTTGCCGGACGGCGCTCCGGCCGGCCCGCCCTCGAACGCGGTGCTTCTGCATTACGAGCCGGGTGCCGACCCCGCCACCGTGCAGGCGCTCGAGGTCGCGAAGGAAAAGGCGGCAGTGCAGCATGCGCTGGACGCGCTCGAGTCGCAGGCCGGCCAGCTTTACCAGTTGCAGATCCTCGAGTTCAGCCCGGTCGTCTTCGCCGATCCGAATCGCTGGGGCTGCATCGAGGTGATCGAGAAGGGTATCGCCGTTCCGACGGTCGCAGGCTATATGGCGGGCGAGACCTACTGCCCGGGGCCCTGGCAGGGTAGCGGCGACAGCTTCGGGCTCGACGATCTCGACCCGATCGACATTGCCGAGGGGCTGGCCGACTTCGTCAGCGGACTCTACGACGATCTGAAGGAGGGCGTGCTCGATCTCGCCATGCAGGGCCTGCCCTGTCCCTCCAGTCTCGAAGGCGCCTGTCGCGCGGCCTTGTCGACGGCGCTGGACGCGGCGCTCGCATCTGCAGGGATACCGCCGAGCCTGCCGAACTTCGAGGAAATGAAGGCCGCGGCGGAAGGCGAGCTCGTGGATCTCGCGATGGAAACTGCGCTGAACGAGCTGCCGGGCGGCGTGGCCTGCAAGGGCATCCCCCAGTGCGAGCAGGAGCTGCGCAACGCCATCAGCACCGCCATCGACCAGGGCGTCGATGCGATCATCGCAAGCAGCTCGGAGCCCCACTGCGGGAACGTCGCCCAGGCCCATGCACATGGGCGCGAGCCGTTGCCGTGCTTCAACGAGCTGCCGGGGTGGAAGGTGGTACCCGCCGCGGGTGCCGTCTACGAGCCCGCCACCGTCACCGTGCGGGTCACGCGAACGGCGGCGCCGCTGCCGGCAGGGCTCGAACCGTCCCGGTGCGAGGTCGTCGTCGGCATGACGCTTCACAACACGTTCGCCGGCGGCCGGCTCGGGGGGAACGTGGACTATCAGATCGTCGGCCCGACGGAGCTCAGCGGCGAGCCGTTCCATCCCGCCGGCCTGCAGATCCCGCCGCTGGCTGCGAATCAGTCGGCCACGCTGACGCTCGCGCTGACGAGGTTCACGGACTTCGTGATCCCCGGCTTCAGCACGCTGCATCATCCGTACATCCGCTGGGAGCACTGGTTGCCGCTCTACAGCGGCGAAAAAGGCGTGCTGAGCGGGCGAACCTCGGCTCACGCCGCCGTGAAACAGGGCGACGCGACGCTGGCGGCGAAGCCGGTGGCCTGCGGCGCAGCCGCGCAGTTGCCGGTGCCGTGACGATGCCTGTGTGAGTGGCGTCGGATGCGCGGCACTCGCTCCCCGCCGCCCTGTGCCCGAGGCGGCGGGGAGCGTCGCCGGCTGCTAATCGCCCGCGGCCGAACCGAAGTTGTACTGGAAGCTCACCCCGACCTCGCGCGGCCGGCCCATGGTCCGCCCGAGAGCCGAGCGCTCGGGTATCCCGATGCCGCCCGCGACGAGCGGATTGACGAAGTCCCAGAAGCCGCCGCCGAAACGGGTTGCAAAGTTCGCGTAGGTCTCGTCGGTCAGGTTGTTCGCGAATGCGGTCACGGCCCACCTGTCGTCGGCGCTCGCATAACGCACGCGCGCATTCGTCAGGCCGTAGCTCGGCAGCTCGTAGCGCGAGTCCAGGAACCAGCCAGGCACCGGACTGCCGCATTTCTCGAGCGCGTTGTTCGTCCCGCCCGGATGCGTCTGCTGCGAGCCCACGTGCGCATAGTTCACTGACCAGCTGAGATCGGCGCCGTTGCGCATCGCCTTGGCCCAGCGCAGCCCGAGCGAGTAGCTCTCCTCCACCGGCCCCGGGAACAGGAAGTCGCCGTTGTTGGCGCAGACGTCGAGCAGGTTCGGGTCGACGAGCCCGGCGGCGAAGTCGATGAAGAACGTATCGGTCGCCGCGATCTGCCCGTCGAGCTCGATGCCGTCCAGCTCCACGTCGCCGGCGCTCGTCAGCTCGATTCGGAAGCCTGTCGGGGAGTTCAGGTCCTCCACCTGAACCGGCGCCTGGCGGTCACCGTAGGTCATGTCGTAGTACGTGAGGTTCAGGCGCAGCCGGCCGTCGAGCAGCTCCGTGCGGATGCCGAGCTCGCTGTTCTCGACCGATTCCGGCGGAATGAACGGCGACGACAGCGCGAGCGCGGCCGTCTGGGCTTCGCCGGTCAGATCGTCCGCGATCGAATAGCTGTAGGCGCCGGCGCGAAACGCTTTGGACCTCGTCGCATAGAGCATCACGCTGTCGGTCACGTCGAAGTCGGCCGTGAGCCTGTAGTCGGTCTCGCTCCAGTCGTCTTCGGCGAACACGGTCGTGGACGTCGTGCCGGGCGCCGGCGCGAAGTCGTCCGATGCGAACTCGGTCTGCGTGACTTCCTTCTCGTCCTGCGCGAAGCGGACGCCGGGGGTGATCGCGAAGCGGTCGGTGATGTTCCACGTCATGTTCGCGAACAGGCCGTAGGAGGTCGCGTCCTGCGTCAGGGAATTGTCGCCGGTCCGGAAGACGCCTGCGTCGCCGTTGCCGAGCGCGAGCTGCGGCGGATAAGCGCTCGTTCCGCGCCGGTCCATGTTGGCGCCGGCGGAGGAGGACTCTTCCTGGAAATAGGATAGGCCCGTCACGAGATCGACGCGGCCGTCGGCGAGCGCGAAATTGAGCTGCAGCTCCTGATAGGTCACGTCCGATTCGACGTCGCTCGGGCGCATCTCCGTCCCGAGCTGAACCCAGTCGGTGATGCCGCTGCTCGAGAAATCGGTCAGACCGGTGATCGACGTCAGCGTCACCGTATCGCTGAGCTGCCACTCGACGTTGACGTCGAACTGATCGTACTCGGATTTGTTGATCTGCTCGCAGGCCGCGTCCCAGTCCGGGTCGGTGTCGTCCAGGAAACACCAGCTCGGCATCGTGTAATCGTCGAGCACGATCCTCGGATCGTTGTATGCCTCGATGCGCGGCTGGCCCGCCGCTTCGAGAAAGTCGGAGATCCAGTCGGCGCGGTTGCCCTCGAAATCGAGGTTCGGCCGCATGTCGAACCAGTACAGATCCTGCGGATTGCCGTCCGATTCGGCCTCCGAGGTGCTGTACGACAGCCGAACGGCGAGCTCGTCGTTCGGCTCGAAAGCGAGCTGCAGACGGCCGATCGTGTCCTCGCTGCTGCCGAGCATCTGCGAGCCGCGCTCGACGTAGCCGTCCTGCTCGAAAAAGCCGCCCTGCACGCGAAAGAACACCGTGTCGCTGAGCGGGATGTTGGCCATCGCGCTGACTTCCTGCCGGTCGAAGTTGCCGAGCCCGAGCTTCACGTAGCCGGCGGGATCGGGGCCCGGCTGCTGCGTGAAGATCCGGATCGCGCCGCCCGTGCTGTTGCGGCCGAACAGGGTGCCCTGGGGTCCTCTCAGGACCTCGACCCGCTGGACGTCGAGCATGTTCATGAACGGCCCGGTCGTGCGGGGCACGAACACTCCGTCGACGTATAGCGCCGCCGCCCGCTCGCCGGTGGCGCCGCCTCCGCCGGACAGGCCCCTGATCTGATACGTCGGGGAGACGTTGCCCGTGCCGCGGGAGCCTTTGATGTCCAGATTCGGGGTAAACGTCCCGATGTCTTCCATCGTCTCGATGCCCTTGGCTTCGATCGTCTCCGCCGTGAAAGCGGCGATCGAAATGGGCGTCTGTTGCAGCGACGTGGCCCGCCGCTCTGCCGTGACGACGACTTCCTCTAGTTGCGCGTGCCCGACAGTCGACACCAGAAACCCGCCGATGGCGGCGGCCACGGCTGTCGCAAGCCGCTGCCTTCTGGCGATCTCCGTTTCGTCGAAACCCGCTCTGACCTGGTGGTTCATTGTTGCTTTCCCCCTACGGCGTCGTATCGAGTGCGTAGTTGAACCGTTCTGGTCGCCGACAGCAAGTCCGCCGGGCCCCGGGGCCGCTCGGGCGGCCTGCCGAGGCTCGCCGGGCCGCTACGGACCGGCCGCGCCGAGCCCTTCCACCGGCGCTGCCGCGCCTTCCCTGAATGGTGTGCGCAAGGCGCGCGGGAAGGCGTGCGCGAGCCGTAACTGGATCGCTCGCGGCGGGGGCTGCAATGCCGCCTCACCCGGGCAGCGCGATCGCCTCGATCTCGATCATCGCTTCCGGCGCGTACAGCGCTTTGACTTCGACGATGCTGTCCGCCGGGTAGGGCTTCGAGAAGTACTCGCGGCGCAGCTCCACGACGTCGCGGAAGTGCCGCATGTCGGTCACGAATATCGTGACCTTCGCGACCTGCGACAAAGAGCTGCCGGCCGCCCGCAAGGCGCGATCGAGGTTGCGGAATGCCTGGTGGCCCTGTGGCAGGAAACCGCCGTCTACGATCCTGCCGCTCGCGTCGTAGCCGGCCTGACCGGACACGAAGACGAAGGGGCCGGCTTTGACGGCCTGGGACAGCAGATACGGCTCGTACGGGTCCGGTTTGGTGGTGACAGCGATCATGTGCGCTCCTCCTGCAGCATCCGGTTCGGGTACAGGTGAAATCTGCTTGCTCTACGTCGCCGCCACAAGCGATATTTATGGCCCAGATTGATGAGCTGAATTCATCTTTTCGTCATGAGCGCGTCCAAGCGAATGCCCTCTCCGATTGCATTGCGAGCGTTCGAAGCCGCCGCTCGCCTTGGGAGCTTCAAGGCCGCCGCCGAGGAGTTGCACGTGACGCCGACGGCCGTGTCGCATCAGATCAAGGCGCTCGAAACGCGGCTCGGCCGACCGCTGTTCGAACGGAACACGCGATCGATCGCGCTGACCGCGGCGGGCCGTAAAGTTGCTCCGGTGCTGACGCGCGCCTTCCGCAGCATCGAGGACGTTCTCGAGGAAGTGGTCTGCGACAAGCCCG
>JAFGNC010000183.1 GCA_016927175.1 Gammaproteobacteria bacterium
GTCAGCACGACGGCAGCCGTCTTGCTCATCGCGTTCATAATCCGTCCTCACCTTTGTATTCCGGTCCATATGCCGGAGTTCGCAACGTGATCCTGCTCGACGAGTTCACCCCGCCTTTTGTAACAGAAGATCCGCTCGACCCGCACCCGTAGATACCCGTATGCCGACCGATACCGTACGCCCATCACCCGGACGAGCGCCTGGCCGATCCGCACGGAACGCGGCTGGCATGCATCTTGCTGAACCGGCGTCATCCGCAGGTATCAGGTCTTCCCGGTGCTGGCTCTGTTTCTGATCGTCATTTTGTCCGCGCTGATCGCGGTCCTGATCGAGCGGCGTCTCGGCAGCAGCCGCGAGCCGACCCACCCGCAGCGAATCCCTTTTCTCGGCGGCGGCGCACCGCGAACTCACGCATGGCAGCGCTATCACGTGCGTTATTACCCGATGACGCTCCTGCTGCTCGCGTTCGAGATGGAAATGATGTTCATGTATCCGTGGGCGGTGGTTTACGTCGAGCAGGGGGTCAAGGCGCTGAGCGAGATGGGCATGTTTCTCGCGATCCTGTCCATCGGCATCCTGTACGGCTGGCGCGAAGGCGTTTTCAGATGGCAGTAGCGGCACTGACGCAGCGTGCGCATCACTGCGCGGCAGCGGCGCGCGTGCCGGTGTACCCGGTCGTCGGCGTGGATGCACGGGACCGGGTCGAGACGCTGCTGTCGGATCCGGCTCTCGATAGCGTCGCGAGCCCTCGGCAGGCCGCTGTGCTGCTGGTGGCGGGAGCGCTGCCCTCCTATCTCGGCACGGACCTGAAGCGATTACACGATCAATTGCCTCACCCGCGGACGACGGCGTCCTGGTGCGCCGAACCGCCGCCGATTCCGGCGAGCCTGACGCTCGGCAATGGAATCTCGCCGTCCGACGCGCTCGTCGCGGCACACGGCGAGCTGTATCTCGGCCGGCGCGAGTCAGAGAGCGACCTGCTGCCCGACGAGCCGCCGGCGCCGTGGCAGGGCGTCGGCGAGCACGGCCAGGGCGGCGAAGGAATGATGGGCGGCAAGCCTTTCGGCCGACCGATGGCGATGACCGGACAGGATCCGCGCGACGCTCTGCCACTCGACGCCGTGACCGTCGATGCCGGCCCGTTCCTGTCGACGTGGCCGCCGGGTCTGAAGCTGCGTCTGACGCTGCAGGGCGACGTCGTGACCGAGGCGGCGCTGCTTCACCCGCCTTTTCGGCAGACGGAAATCGAAGCGCCGTTCCGCAGAGCGCTGCGCGAGCCGGTCGCGATCGCCGAGCTCGAGCGCGCGCGGGCGGCGCATCACCTGCGTGCCCTCGCGCGCTTTCTCGAGACGCGGGAGCTCCGCGCCCTGCGGATGCGCTTCATCAGGAAGGCCGATGCCGTCGTCGCGGGCGAGCTCCGCACGCTCGAATCGCTGCGACGATATTTCCGGCTGTCCGGCGCGGCGCTCGCCATCGGCCGCGGCCTCGGCACGCCGACGGAGGGGGACTGCGCGTGCCTGCAGGGCCCGGCGCTGAGGGCCGCGGGCGCCGACCGCGACGCGCGCACCGATCACCCCGTTTACAGGCGGCTCGGCTTCAGGCCGGTGTGCGGCGGCCGCGGTGACACCGCGTCGCGGCTCGGGCAGTGGCTCGCCGAAGCCGAACAGTCTCTCGCGCTGGCCGAGGCGGCCGGCGATGTGCGTGCGGAATTTCCGGACGGCATCGAGGGACCGACCGGGCCGATACGTGACGCGGCGGGGGAGCTCCCGTCGTGGGACCTCGAGTCGCTGCTGACCGGCCTCGAATGGGACGAGATGGTCGCGGTTCTCGCGAGCTTCGACGTCGCCGCCCTGAGACAGGTTCGGCCTGCCGTCCCCGCGGAGCTTGCCGATCAGGGCGAGCACTCGTGACGCTCGCTCTGCAACTGGCATCCGTCGCGCTGCTGCTCGCTGCCGGCGCCTATGTCGTGGCCGTCATGGACGGCCTCGTCGGCGCGGCGCTGTCCGGCGCACCGCAACCACGGGTGCTGCGGCAGCCGCTCGAGCGTCTCGGTCGGCGGCTCGTACAGCAGAAGACCGAGACGGAGAAACCGGACCGCGTCACCAGGGTTCTCGCGCCGGCACTCTACGCCGCTCTGGCGGCGGCGGGGCTTTCCGTCGTCCCGCTGGCCGACGACTGGGCCGCCGTCGACGTCGAAGCCGGCATCGTGCTGTGGGGCAGCGTCGAGGTCCTGACCGTCGCCGCCGTATTCCTGCACGGCTGGTCGCCGAATTCGCAGCTGCCGCTGATCGGCGCTTACCGCTACGTCGCGATCGGCCTGTCGGCGATGCTGGTCAGCATGTTCGTGCTGATCGGCGTGGCGCTGCCCGCGCAATCGCTGAACATCGGCGAGATCGTAGAGTCGCAGCGCTCGCTGTGGAACGTCGTGCGCCAGCCGCTCGGCCTGCCGCTCTTCCTGGTGCTCGGGCTGTCCGTGTCGCTGCGCGGCCCGCTCGACTACGCCGACTCGGCCGACATCGCGGGCGGCACCAGCGCCGAGAGCTCCGGCTCCGAGCGTCTCGTCTGGCAGGCCGCGCGCAGCGCGATGCTGGTGTCGTTCGCGGCGATGGCGAGCGCGGCATTTCTCGGCGGGCACTCGGGACCCTGGCTGCCGGGCCCCGTCTGGCTCCTCGCGAAGACGACGCTGCTGCTGGCCGTGCTCGTCGTGCTCGGGCATCTCCTCGCGCGAGCGCTGCCGTCGCGGATGATGACGCTGATGTGGACCGTGCTGCTGCCGCTTGCGTTCGCCGACCTTGCGATCGCGGGTCTCGGAGCCCTGCCGTGACGGCGATCGACGCAGCGTTCTGGGCTCTCGGCCTGATCGCGCTGGCCGCGGGTTATCGCGTATTTCGCACCGATTCGATGGTGCGCGCATCCTTTCTGCTGCTCGCGTCGTTCGTCGCGGTCGGCGCCATCATGCTGCTGCTCGCCGCCGAGTACTTAGGCTTTGCAACGATCTTCATGATGGCCGTCGAGATGACGGTCATGGCGCTGTTCATGGTCATGTTCATGATGAACCCGGCGGGCCTGAACCCGATGAACATGGTGCATCAGCCGCGGCTCGCGGCCGCCGCGGGAATTGCGGCGTTCGCGGGCCTCGCGGTAATTCCGCTGCTGACGGATTTCCCCGACCGCCCGGCGGATCGGCAGGCGGACCCGATCGCCGCGCTCGGCAACGAGCTGCTCGGCGGCTCGATGCTGATCTTCGAGTCCGCCGGCGTGACGCTGCTCGCGACGATGATCGGCGCCGTGATCCTGTCGAGCCGCTCGGGCCGATACGGCCCGTCGGATCACGGCTCCGTTCCGCCCGGCCTCGAGCCCGGCGGCGAGCCGGCCGGCCGCAGACCGAAATCCGAGCAGCGCGATCACTCCGACGGCGGAGGCCACGCCTCGTGACCGCGGAAACCGTGTGGCTGGTCGCGGCGGCGCTGATCGGCATCGGCGTCTACGGCGCGCTGTCGCAGCAGTCGTTCGTGATGCTGATGATGGGCCTCGAGCTGATCGTGAACGGCGTGCTGCTCGCGGCCGTCGGCTTCTGGTCGCTGACCGCGGCGGGCCTGCCGAAGGGCCAGCTGCTCGCGGTCGTCGCGATGGCGGTCATGGCCGTGGAGATGGCGATCGGTTTCGCGCTGGTCGTCGCAGTGTACCGGCGCCGTCAGGTCGACATGACCGATGGGCTCGACACGCTGCGGCAGTGATCGATGTTGTGGCTGCTTCCACTGACCCCGATTGCCGCGGCCTGCGTCGTCGCTGCAGCCGGCCGCCTGCGAAGCCGCAGAGCTCTGGCGGCGGTCGGCACCACCGTCGTGCTGCTGACGCTGCTGATCGCGGCCGCGGCCGCGGCCGGCGGATGGAGCGGCGCGGCGCTCTGGAGCCGCGCGATCGAGCTGCGCATCGGCCTTTCCCCGCTGGCGCAGATCGTGGCCGTCACCCTGCCGGCGGTCGCGCTGCCGATCGTCGCGTATGCGTCCGCTCACGAGCCGGAGTTCGGTCTCCGACGGCTGATCGCGCTGTTGCTCGCCTTCGTCGGAGCCATGGAGCTGCTCGTCGCGGCGGAGGATCTGCTGACGCTGCTGATCGGCTGGGAGCTGGTCGGCGCGTGCTCGTGGGCGCTGATCGGCCACGACTGGCGCGACGGGCAGTCCCCGCGCGCCGCGACGCACGCGTTTCTCGTGACCCGCTTCGGCGATCTCGGCCTGTTCATCGCGGCCGCCGCCGCGTTCGCGGGCACCGGATCGTTCGCCTACGCCGACCTCGCCGCGCTCCAGGGGCCCCTGCTCGGCGTCTTCGTGCTGGGCATCGTGGCGGCGGCCTGCGCTAAATCGGCCCAGCTGCCGTTCGCGTTCTGGTTGTTCCGCGCCATGGCCGGGCCGACGTCCGTGTCCGCGCTGCTGCACGCGGCGGCGATGGTCGCGGCCGGCGCCTACCTGCTCGCGCGCCTGAATCCGGACCTCTCCCGCGCCGACTGGTTCGGGCCGACGATCGTCGCCATCGGCGCGGCCACTGCGCTCGCGGGCGGTCTCGTCGCAGTGCTTCAGAGCCACGCGAAGAAGCTGCTGGCCGCATCGACGTCCGCGCATTTCGGCCTGATGCTGATCGCGGCCGGAGCCGGCCATCCGGCCGTCGCGATCGCGCACCTGGTGACGCACGCGTTCTTCAAGGCTCTGCTGTTCCTCGCGAGCGGTGTCGCCGGCGAAGCCGTCGGCAGCTACATGCTGCGCAACATGGCGCTGCGCCAAGCGCTGCCGGTCACCGCCGGCCTGACGTTCGCGGGCACGCTGGCGCTCGCCGGAGTGCCGCCCCTCGGCGGCGCCTGGTCGAAGGAGGCGGTCGCGGCGGCAGCGGCGGACGCCGGTCATGCCGCCTCGGCTGCCGTGATCGTGGCCGGCGCGCTGAGCGCCTGCTATGCGTTCCGCTTCCAGTGGCTCGCTTTCGGCAGGCGTCCGGAGGAGAGAAAGGGCGATGCGGAAGGCGGCGAGGACGAGCACGCCGGCTCCGACGAGCAGCGCGCGCGCATGACCCACCCGAAGATCGTCGAGATGCCGTCGGCGACCGAGCTGACGGCGCTCGGCCTGCTCGCCGCGGCCACCATCGCGCTGTCGCTGCTGTGGCTTGCGCCGGTGGAATCGTCTTTCGGGCGGCTGCTCGATTCGAGCTTCCCGCACGCTTCGCCGGCGGAAATCGCCGCCTCTCTGGTCGCCGTGGCGCTCGGCATCTATACCGCCCGCGTGCTGAACGCGGCCCCGACGCTGCTCGAGCACCGCGCTCCCGCGGCGCTCGCGGAATGGTTCGCGCTGCCGACGCTGCTTCGCTCTGCCGTCGTCCGGCCTGCGACACGGCTGAGCCGCTCGCTTGCGCGCTTCGACGACGCTGTCATCGACCGACTTCCCGAAGCGCCCGCGGCGGCTTTCAGGCTCGCCAGCCGCGGCATGTCGCGGCTCGACGGCGCCGTGGTCGATCGCGGCGTCCGGGCGGCCGCCGGTCTGTCGCTATGGCTCGCCCGCAGCGGGACCCGCTTCGTCGAGCCGGCAACGGACGGCCTGCCGGAAGGGACGGCGTGGCTGCTCGGCGCGGCCGGAGGCGACGCGCGGCGCGCCCAGACCGGCCTTTCCCATCACTACTACGCGCTGATCGCGGGAGGAGTCCTGGTCATGGTGCTGATTCTGATCGCTGCGAGCTGACGTGCTGAGCGCGGCCGTATTCCTGCCGCTGGCCGGCGCCCTGCTGCTCGCCGCGTGGCGATCGCTCGGCGCCGGCGCAGCCCGCGCCGTCGCGACACTCGTCGCCGCCGCGCCGCTTGCGCTGCTGATCGCGGCATGGCTCGCATTCGACTCGACGCCCGATGCCCCGCCGTTCCAGCTCGTCGAGGAGGCGCCATGGATCCCGACGCTCGGTGTCGCATGGCGGCTCGGCGCCGACGGCATCGCGCTGCCCGTCGCCGCGATGAGCGCGCTGCTGTTCGTCGCCGCGGTCGCGTGGCCGACGGACACGATGGGCCGGGCGCGCCAGTACTACGCGTGGTTCCTGTTCCTCGAGGGCGTCACGCTCGGCGTGTTCCTCGCGCTCGATCTGCTGCTCTTCTATGTCTTTTTCGACCTGAGCCTCGTCGGCATGTACTTCCTGATCGGCCGCTGGGGCCACGGCGACTCGCGGCGCGCGGCGCTGAAGTTCTTCATCTACACGCTCGCGGGCTCTCTCGCGATGCTGCTCGCGATCCTCGGTCTTTACCTCGCGACGGAGCCGCTGACCTTCGACATGCGCGCGATGATCGAGAGCCAGCCGCTCGCCGGCACGGGCCTGCACGGCAGCCTCGTGCTGCTCGGCTTCGTCGCCGGTTTCGCGATCAAGACGCCGCTTTTCCCGTTCCACACGTGGCTTCCTCCCGCGCACGTCGACGCGCCGGCTCCGGCGTCGGCCATTCTGGCCGGCGTGCTGCTGAAGCTCGGCACGTTCGGCCTGATACGCATTCCGTTCTCGATGATGCGAGACGTCTTCGCGACCTGGGCGTTCGCGCTCGGCGCGCTGGCCGTCGTGTCGATCCTGTACGGCGCTCTCGTCGCGCTCGGCCAGGGGAACATGAAGAGGCGCATCGCCTACACGTCGGTCAACCACATGGGCTACACCGTGCTCGGCATCGCGGCCGCCGGCGCGGCCGTTGGCAGTGCCGATGCCCGGGTGCTCGCGCTGACCGGCGCAACGCTCGAGATGATCGCGCACGGGCTGATCACCGGCAGTCTCTTTCTGATCACCGGCGCGTTCTGGCAGCGGGCCGAGGAGTACGACCTCGATGCATACGGCGGCCTCGCCCGCAGCACGCCCCGCCTCGCGCTGCTCGCGACCGTCGCCGCGTTCGCGAGCCTCGGACTTCCGGCGCTCGCGGGCTTCGTCGCCGAGTTCCACATCTTCGCCGGAACCTTCGGCGTGTATCCGTGGCTCGCCGCTTTCGGGCTGGTCGGCATCGTGATCACGGCGGCCCTGTTTCTCGACATGCTGCAGCGGCTGTTCTTCGGCGCCTTGCCGGAGCGACGCGCCGAGTTCGGCGATCTGTCCGTCAGGGAGACTACCGTCCTCGCCCTGCTGCTGCTGCTCGTCGTCGTAATCGGCGTCTACCCGCGCTGGCTGCTGACGATCGTCGACGCCGGTGCACGCGCGCTGATCGGAGGCTGAGCCGTGCCCGTCGGCGATGCCGCGCCCGAGATCATCGTGCTGATCGCGGCCGTCGCGGTTCTCGTCTCGTCGAGCTTCATGGCGCAGTCGCGCCAGTGGCTCGCCGCCGTGCTCGCCGTCGTCGGCCTCGCTGCCGCGCTCCTCGTCACGGCCGGGCAACTCGCCGAAACGCCGCGGACGACCTTTTCCGGCGTCTGGGTCATCGACGGAGCGTCGGTCTGGGCGAGACTGATCGTCCTCGCGGCGACCGCGATCGCGATCGGACTTGCGCCCGAGTGGCTGCGGACCGACCGCCGCCACGGCGAGTTCTACGCGGTGATGCTGCTCGGCGCGCTCGGCGCCATGCTGATGGCCGGCGCCATGGACACGATGCAGCTCGTCCTCGGCGTCCTGCTGTCGTCCGTGAGCGGCTATACGCTCGCGGGCTTCCACCGCGCATCGCCGCTGTCCGTCGAAGCCGGCATGAA
>JAFGNC010000184.1 GCA_016927175.1 Gammaproteobacteria bacterium
GCAGCTGTAACCCTCGCCGCAGTTGCTGGAACCCGAGCCCGGATCCTCGACCGACATCTCGACCGAAGGCAGGAGCGTCTCCCGGCCGATCGCGCCGGCGATGACCTGGTCGATCGTGTGGCCGGCGCGAACGTCCGCGCCCGCGGTTTTCTTCGGCTTCTCTGCGGACAGGAAAGCCGCGGCGACCCAGTGGTCGGCGCCCGTCTCGCCCGGGGGCGGCTCCGAGGACGTCGCATGGAGCCCCGTCAGGATCGTCAGCCTGTCCCGGTACGGCTCGAGGGGCTTCCAGATGAACGGCAGCTCGGCCGGCAGCGGGCCCTCCTTCTCCGGAACCCAGTAGCCCGGTGCCGCGCCGTGAGGTACGAAACCCGCAAAGAACCGGCGCGGCGGGGCCGCGGCGGTCTGCGCCAGCGCCGTCGCGGCGGGGAGCATTGCTTCGAGCAGAGGGAGTCCGAGCACGGCGCCGGCGCCACGCAGCAGGGTGCGTCGCGGAATGTGCTTCTTGGTAATAAACATCGTCTACTCCTTACTCGTGCCGGACTTCATGTTCATCGTGAAGGCCGGGCTCTCGATGACTCCCATCAGCAGCGACGAAAACCGATAATCGTTCTCGGCCGCGCTTCGCGTGATCGACCGGATCAGCGGCATGTCCTGGTACTCGAGGCCCCGGCCGATGGCATAGGTCAGCAGCTTTTCGGTCACGACCTGCGCAAAAAGCTCGCCGTTTTGCACGGTGAGCTCGCGCAGACTCCGGACTCCGTCGAGAGGCGTGCCGTCGTTGGTGACGCCGGTGGGATCGATCGGGTTGCCCGCGTCTTCGGTCCGCCATTTGCCGACTGCGTCGAAGTTCTCCATGGCGAGTCCCATCGGCTCGAAAATCTTGTGGCACGAGGCACAGTTCGGATCGGTACGGTGCGCTTCCAGCCGCGCCCGCAGAGTCTTCGGTGCTTCGCCTTCGACCGGAGCGAGATCGGTCTCGACCCCCGGGGGTGGATCGGGAGGACTGATGCCGAGGAAGGTTTCCAGAAACCACTTCCCGCGCTTGACCGGCGACGTGCGGGCCGCGTCCGACGTGATCGTCAGCAGGGCGCCCTTGCCGAGCAGCCCGCGCCGCTCGTCCAGCTCCGGACCGAGCTCCACGCGGCGGAACTGCGATCCGTAAACGTCCGGGATCCCGTAGTGTCTCGCGAGCCGTTCGTTGACGAACGTGTAGTCGGCCGTCAGCAGGTCCAGGATGCTGCGGTCCTCGTGAATGATGCTGGCGAAGAACAGCTCGATCTCGCGGCGGTAGGCTTCGCGAAGCGTGCTGTCGAAGTTCGGAAACAGGTCCACGACCGGCTCGACTGCCTTGATGCCGCGGACGTTCAGCCATTGCCCGGTGAAGTTTTCGATGAAGGCCGCAGAACGCGGATCGGCGATCATCCGCTCGACCTGCTGCCGGAGCACGTCGGGCTCGTGGAGACGGTTCTCGGAGCCGAGCCGGATCAGCTCCTGATCCGGGATGCTGCTCCACAGGAAGAACGAAAGGCGCGAAGCGAGCTCGAGGTCGCTGATCCGGTAGGGCGATCCTGCCGGAACCTCGGCCGGTTCGATCTCGGAACGGTAGATGAACTCCGGATCCGCCAGGATGCGCTGCAGCGCCGCCTCGATGCCGTGATCGAAGCTTCCGCCGTCTTCACGCCCGGCGACGAAAAAGCCCATGATCTCCTCGAGGTCGGCATCGGTCGCGGGGCGGCGGAAGGCCGTGCCGGCCAGCGTGGAGATGATCTCGCGCGCACACGCGTGCTCCTCGCGGACGCTCTCAGGGTAGCACTCGAAGATCTTGTCCCGGCTCTGCGAGCTCGTGGCCGGACGGCCGTTGTACGGCCCTTCGATGAACACCTGGCCGACGTGCGGATAGAAGGTGTACCCCGAGATCGCGCCGGGCGAGTTCATCGTTCGAACGAACGACTTGTTGAGCCCCGTGTCGGGCAGGTCGCTGGTGGCGATGAACGTCACGCCGACCTTGTGGAATCCGGCGCTGACCGGAATGGGCGGGGTGCGGCCGCCGTTGCCTTCCTGGTTGCCGATCTCCGAATCCCAGTCGTACAGGTATACCCGCTCGCCGTCGATCGTGACCTCGAGCTTCTCGCCCTCGACGTTGCCGAGGACGCGGGTGAAGTAGCCGGTCATCCCTTTGACGGTGAAAACGTATTCCCCGTCGGCCGGAAACTCGTGCTCGATCAGCATGCCGCCGCGCGTTCCGAACGGCAGCCCTTCGATGTGATGGTTCTGAGAAGTGTCGTGCGGCACATCGAACACGGCGAGCGTGGCGGCAGTCTCGGTGCCGATGGCCAGCCTGCTGATCCTTCCCGCGGCCGACAGATACGCTTCCATCAGCGCCGGCGACGTGGTCAGGGTTCCGGCCATGTTGTCGAATCCGTGACTCGAGTCGTCCGGGGGCAGGAAGGTCGTGGCGTCGACGTCGAGGGCCAGCAGATCGCGGATCGCGTTCGTGTACTCGGTGCGGTTCAGCCGGTGGAGGCCGGGTGCCGGGAGATGTGTCTCGGCGTTGCTGTCGATTTCGTCCTCGATCCAGGCCACCAGAGTGTCGCGCACTTCCCGATCGAGGGTCGGACCACCCGCCGGCGGCATCAGGCCCGCGCGAAGCTTGCCGATGACCTTCTCCCAGATTTCGGCATCGGACTCCACGGCGTCGAGGCTGAGCGCCTCCAGATTCAGGTCCGCGACCTGCTCGAGCGAGTTGTGGCAGTCGAGGCAATTCGCGGCAATGACGGCCGCGTGCCGCTCGGCCTCGCCGCCGACCCCGCCGCAGCCGGCCGCAAGCGCGCCGGCCGCCGCCGCGGCTCCGAGTAGTTTGATATTCACAAGCTCCCCAACTATTCAGCCTCTCAACTCCAGAGCCAGGCGACAACATTTCGCGCAGTCCGCGCGCTCGATGCCTTCGAGGGCGCGAACGACCGTTATCGGCTACTAGAGCATAGTACTTTCAAAGGGATAGTGCATCCAAAGGCGCTTTCGACGGCGCATGATCGGCAACGGCACGCTCCTCGGCCCCGCCTCGGCGCGCGCGTGGACGGCGGCCCGGCCGGGTGGCCGGTGCCGCCGTCCACACGGCCTCGACTACTCGAAGTTGAACAGGTCCTCCGTGGCGTCCGGCCGGCTCATACCCTGCTCGAAGTATCTCTCCCAGATCGTTGCCCAGGGGCGGCCGTACATGTCGGGCATCTCGTACTCGATCACGGCACCCGGCGTGAGCGGGGCGTTGTGCCCGTCGACCGAGAAGATCGTCTGCACGCACTCGATGAACGTGTAGGGTACCTGATCAGGGTCCGTGAATTTATTGATCTTGTGCAGATTGCGCACGATCCGCACGGGCTCGACCAGCGCCTCCTCGTCGTAGAGGATCGTCTCGTGGTTCAGGCCGACGAACGTACCGGCGTCGTCGCGGATCGGCGTGTAGATCTCGATCGACTGAAGCTTGGCCGAGTGCTCGAACAGCGAGTGCGACTTCCAGGCCTGAATGTTGCTCGTCCACGTGATCAGCGCGTCGCCGTCCCAGAAGCCGATCGTTTCGCCGTACCAGCGCGGCACGGCTTCGCCGAGGCGCGGAACGCCGCCGCTCGCGACGTCATCCATGTTGAACTCGCGCCCGACGTGAATGTTCTGGATGAAGTTGCGCGCGACGCCCGTCGAGACCTGCACCATGTCGGGCGTGGCAATGACGTAGTGCTCGCGGACGGCCGCCGGGTACCAGCGCCGCATGAAGCCTTCGGGCCAGCAGAACGTCGAGGGCCACAGCGCGTTGCCGCGGACCTGGTGATAAGCCTCCTGAACCATCCATTGCCGATACTTCGGGGTCAGCAGCGACAGAATGGTCGAAATCTGGCTGTGCCTGCCCCAGTACCAGTTCTCCTGGTTGCTGACGCCGCCGCCGAAGCCGCGCGGCGGCTCGTACACGCCGTTCCATTCGGCGGCCGGGAAATCTTCGAAGCTATAGACGTCGGGACCACCTCGTTCGCGGGTCTCCTCGAGCAGAGCCTCGTAGTGCTCCTGCGCCGTCTCGAAGCCGTAGGGGCTGACGATCGCCTCGCGCGGATAGTCGACGTCGCAATGCCCCCAGGGGCCGTTGGCGGGGTCGTCCGTCGTGTTGACGCCGGGAGGCGCCAGGACCCCTTGCTGAAACTCCGTGGCCATCGGGCTGTTGCAGCGGAAGTAGCGCGGGTCGCTCCACAGCTCCGTGTCGGCATAGAAATCGTCGCTCGTGAAGAGATCGCGCGGCAGCGCCTCGTAACCTTCCGGCGGCGTGCGGGAGCCATTGAGCTCCCGATTGGGGTCGTCGCGCCGCTGACCGGGCTGACGGATCCAGTTCGGCCCCACCTCCGGCAGGTCGGCCACGCTCGCGGCCAGCGGCTCTCCCCGGCCGACGCTGTCGAAGCCGATGTCCGGCATCTTCTGAGCCAGAGCCGGTGCGGCGATCAAAGTGCCGACCACCGCGCATAAACCGAACCCGATCGGACCGTTCCTCATAAGTAGCCCCCGCTAACGCAAAATGGATCACCGGTCGGAGCCGGTGTGGCCCCCGAATGTATCGTCTGGCCGCTGCGCTTCCAACCAGTCCAACACAAATCTTATGGAAGGGGCGCGCAGCGGTGCTGCCGCCAGGACTTCGGAGTCGAGCCGGTTCGGCCCGTGCCGTCGACTCATCGGCTCGGCGGTTGCTGCCGGCGGGACGCGAGCGGCGCCCTGACACTCGCACGAGACGCCGGTTACACTTGCCGAACGGTCCGGGTGACGAGGACTCACGCGCTCAACAGCAACGGGCTCGGATCAGATTGCAGGCATGATCGACACTTTCGCCGGGGCGTTGAATTGGTTCGGCGTCGCGGTATTCGCCACGACGGGCGCACTCGTCGCCTCTCGAAAGCAGATGGATATCGTCGGCTTCGCGCTCCTCGGCACGGCCACCGGCATCGGCGGCGGCACGATTCGCGATGCGCTGCTCGGGATATTCCCGGTTTTCTGGATCGCGCACCCCAGTTACCTGATCAGCTGCGTTCTGGTGTCTTGCGCGACCTTCTTCCTCGCGCACATTCCGCAGTCGCGCTATTCCCTGCTGCTGCGCTTCGATGGTATCGGCTTGGCCATATTCGCCGTTACCGGAACAGAGACGGCGCTGCTCGCGGGCGCCGAACCGGTCGTCGCGATCGCGATGGGCGTGATCACGGCCACGTTCGGAGGGATGATCCGCGACATTCTCGGCGGCGAAAGCCCGCTGATCCTGCGCCACGAGATCTACGTGACGGCGGCGCTCGTCGGCGCCGCGTGCTTCGCGGCGCTGACGCTCGCAGGTTCCACGCGGGAGATCGCGCTCATCAGCGGGTTTGTGCTCGCGGCCGCGATCAGGCTGAGCGCCCTCCGCTGGAGCTGGTCGCTGCCGCGCTACCGGCCGCGGGAGGAACGCCCCCCGTCGGAGTAGCGGAAGTGCGGCGGGGGCGAGTCGATTTTGCTGTGCCGGAAGCGATCGCTCCACGCAGGCCGGCCAGGTCTCCGGCACGGCTGCCCCGGCTCCGTGACTTCATGCCGTCACTCGAGGAGCAATGCGAGCCGTCCCTCGCTTCGCCCGCGGCCCAGGACGTAGAATCCCATAGCGCCGTCGCGACGTCGCACGACCGCCAACAGCAGTATTGGAAGTGAGCGAGCATGGTAAAGAACCTCGAAGAAGCGATTCAGGAGGCCGGCAGCCCGGTGAAGCTGCTGTGGAACTCGAAGACCCCACCGGCCATCGTGCCGCGCGTCGTGCCGGAGTTCACGAACTGGCGCGACGAGCAGATGGCCTGGCGCCGCACCGCGGTCCTGTACGACCAGTCGCATCACATGGCGGACCTGAACATCAAAGGTCCCGATGCGCTCAGGCTGATCAGCGACCTCGCCGTCAACAGCGTTCAAAGCTTTCCGGTCGACGTGGCCAAGCAGTTCGTAGCGGTCAACCATGACGGTTACGTGATCGGCGACAACATCCTGTTCCACCTCGAAGAGGACGAGTTTCAGGCCGTCGGCATTCCGCCCTCGATAAACTGGCTGAACTATCACGCCGTCACGGGCGGCTACGACGTGCGCATCTGGCGCGACGACAATTCCCTGTACAGGAAGGGCGATCCGGTTCTGTATCGCTACCAGATCCAGGGCCCCGGCGCGATGGACGTGATCCGCGAGGCGACGGGGCAGGAGCCGCCGAAAGTGCGCTTCTTCCACATGACCCGCCTGAGCATCGCGGGCAGACAGGTTCGAGCGCTGCGCCACGGCATGGCGGGCGAGCCGGGTTTCGAGATCTGGGGGCCGTGGGAGGACAACGGCGCCGTCCATGCGGCGCTGCTCGAGGCCGGGGAGAAGAGCGGGATGGTTCAGGTCGGTGGCCGCGCCTATCACACCAACGCGCTGGAGTCCGGCTGGTTGCCGCGCCCGCTGCCCGCGATCTATTCGGGCGAAAAGATGAAGCCGTATCGCGAGTGGCTGAGCGAGAGCGCCTATGAGACGACGGCGCCGCTCGGCGGCAGCTATTACTCGGAGAACATCGAGGACTATTACTTCACGCCTTACGAGCTCGACTACGGCCGCATCATCGGCTTCGATCACGATTTCGTCGGCCGCGAAGCGCTCGAGAAGATGGCCGCCGACGGCAGGGCCGGGCGGCGCAGGAAGGTCACGTTCGTCTGGAACGGAGACGATACCGCCGCCGCCTACGGCTCGATGTTCCACGACGGGCAGGGCGCCAAGTTCATCAACCTGCCGATGTCGCTCTACGACACGTTCCATGCCGACCGCGTCGAGGCCGACGGCAACGTGGTCGGGCTTTCGACCTGGACCGGCTACTCGGCCAACGTGCGCAGGATCCTGTCGCTGGGCACGATCGACGCCGAGCTCGCCGCGCCGGGCACGGAGGTGACCATCGTGTGGGGCGAAGACAGGCCGTCCTCGAAGGTGCAGGTCGAGGAGCACGTGCCGTTCAGGATTCGCGCGACGGTCATGCCCGCTCCGCTGGTGGAGAAGGCCCGGACGGTCTATCGCTCGGATGCGGATCTGAAGTAGACGGGCGCGGGATCGCGGCCGCGTGGCCGCTCAGCGACCCTCCGCTGCCGCGCTTCGGTCGCGCCGGCCGAGCTCGGCGTCCTCGTCGATCGTCAGATCCTCGCAGGCTGCCGAGAAGTACGGGACCTCGGAGACGTTCGTGGCGTTCGAGCCCGTGGCGTCCTCGGTCCAATAGAGCGGGTCGTTCGCGACAAAGCTGCGTCGAAGCTGCCGTGTCTCGGTGTCGAACGTGAACTCCTCCGTGACGTGCAGCTGGTCGCTGTGCGGCGTGCGGCTGTTGAAGAGGCCCGGCTCGAACCCGATCGTGTCGACGATCAGCGTGTCGTTCTCCCAGCGCCCGATCGAATGACCGGTCAGGCTCGGCTCGATACCCTCCGGGTGCTCGCTCATGTTCATGTGAATCGTGCGCTCGACGCCGAGCCGGCCGTACTGGATCGTGATCGTATCGCCCCGCTGAATCACGCGGTTGACCACCTCGCCGGAGTCGCCGCTCCACTCCGTCACGATGCTGGTGAAAACGCAGGACATGTCGTAACGGCTGCCGATCTCGCGCGCGTCGAGCGCGGCCTGGCCCGCTTCGGTCAGCTCGATGCCGCCGGCACCGAAGGGTCCGCGGCCGCCGCCTGCAGCCGCGTTGGCCGCTCTGGCGGCCGCTTCGGCCTCGGCGGCGCTCTCGACGACGCCTTCCCTCGCGAGGCGCAGGGCCTCGGCGCGGGCGGCGGCCTGCTCGGTGCCGCGCGCGCCGCCGATGACGCCAGCGGCTTCGGGATCGTCGGCGTACCGCGCAGCCTCGCTGAGCGGCACGAGCGTTCCGCGCTGACCGCGCGGATCGGTCATGACGCGCTGCTCCTGCGCCCAGTCGCCGGAAATGTTCGGCTCGCCGTTCGCAAGCCTGAGCGGTCGCTCGCCCTGACCGATTTCCGCCGGCGCTGAGATCTGGCCGTAGCGGTCGAGGCTCGAGCCGTCGTCGAAGATCACGGTGCTGACGTAGCAGGAGTACGGGTCGTCACGGTCCGGAGAGCCCGTGATCGTGACTTCCTCGCCCACCGGAAACAGGTCGGGGGACCAGCCCGAGCGGCGCAGCGTATTGGCGGAGCGCATCTCGCAGCGCATCGCGACCGTTTCACCGTTCTCGTCTACGACGTCGAGATAGAGCCATGAATGCGGGTTGACGAAGTCGAGGCCCGTCACGGTGCCCGTGATTTCGATATCCTCGTCCATGACGAACGTACCGAAGCCGTGGTGGGCGAGCGTCGCCGGCGCGACGGCGGCGCCGGC
>JAFGNC010000185.1 GCA_016927175.1 Gammaproteobacteria bacterium
GCGTCAGCGCCATGTCGCATCCGTTCTCCGGGATCGCTGCCTCGATCGTGTTGGTCTCGGTCCTGATCACCGAGATCATTTCGTAACCCAACAGATAGGCGAGCTCCCCGTCCGGAGAGAAGATCACCCTTCTGCCGTCGCCGAGCGGAAAGGTCTCGTCGACCTCGTGCGTCGCGGTATCGATCAGCGAGAACTCATCGAACAGCGTGCTGAGGACATAGGCCCGCGAGCCGTCGGGCGTGATCGCGACGTCGACCGGAATCGGACTCACGTCGATGACAGCTTCGACCGTATTCGTGGACGTATCGATGACCGAGACGGTGTCGACGGCGCCCGGAGCGCCCAGCCCTCCCGGCCCGAGGTTCGCGACGTATGCGAACGTGCCGTCCGGCGCCATCGCGATGGACGACGGCAGGAACCCGACCCGCACCGTGGCGACGATGTCCAGCGTCGCCGTATCGACAACCGATACCGAGCTTTCCCACTGATTCGCCACATAGGCAAAGGCTCCGTCCGGCGTGAACGCGACCGCAACGGGCCGTATGCCGGCCTCGATCTCGGCGTCGAGCGTGTTCGTTGCGGCGTCGATCACATAGACCGATCCTTCCTCGACCGTGGACCCGCCGCTCGGAACGTAGACGAACGCTCCGTCAGGCGACACCGCCGGCGGGAAACCGTCGCTGGCGGGCAACTCGATGACGGCTTCGATCCGGCCCATGGCCGGGTCGACGACCATCAGCCTGTCGCCCGCCGAGACATAGGCGACCGGTGGGGTCGGCAAGGCGGCGCCGAGCGACAGGTTCGCCACTGCGATGTGGATGATGTTCATCATCGAACCTTCTCATCGGCTGATGGAAGGGTCTATAGGGCCTGTGCCCCAGCCCCCGGCAAGCCGCGGCGAGAGGCAAGCCGCGGAGAGACAAGTTGCGCGCCTTCGAGTAGCCTTGCCGAAAATGCGGGCAAACGACGTTGCGCGCCCGCCGTGACGCCGGCCCCGTGACGGGCCGTGCGACAGCGCGGCGCCCTTAGCACCCGCCGATACCATCGACGAGCAGAGGCGGTCATGGCCGAGCAACACGAGCAGGGCGCCGATCAGCCGCGGGAATCCCCGGTGCCGTGGTCGGATCCGGGCATCCAGAGCGAGATCGAATGGCGCGACGGCGACATCGTCGTGTCCGTGCCGGTCAAAAGCGGCACGACGTGGACGATGAACATCGTCCACCAGCTTCGCGCGGGCGGTGATCCGCACCTCGAGGACGTTTACGTCGAGGTCCCGTGGCTCGAGCTGCTGCCGTCACCGAGCGTGACGCGGCAGGAAATCATCGCGCGGTTCGACGCGATGCCGCGGGATCGACGCCGGGCCTTCAAGACGCACTCTCCGCCGGGGCCGCTGCCTTATCACCGGCCGGGCGAGGGCAGGGACGTCAGATACGTCGTGGTCGTGCGCAATCCGGACGAAGCCATCGCGTCGCTGCACCCGTTCGTCGGAGCGCATTCGGCCGCGTGGTACGAGCTGTGGGGCGTGCCGCGGGAGGAGCTCGTGCGCAGCGACTTCGAAAGCTTCTTCTTCGACGTCGCGCGAGGCATGGTCGGGGACATGATCTTCGGCTTCGTTGCCGCGTGGTGGCCGCTGCGGCGCGAGCCGAACGTGCTGCTCATGCACTACGCCGACATGAAGCGCGACCACGAAGGCTCCGTGCGCAGGATCGGCCGCTTTCTCGGTCTGGACCCGGCGGAGGCCGAGTGGCCGACGATCCTCGAATGCACGTCTTTCCCGTGGATGAAGGCCAACGAGCACAAGTTCGAGCTGCGCGGCGTCACGGACGTGCCGATCCTCGATCCGGGCGCGATGGTCCGCAAGGGCCGGGCGGGCGCCGCGAAAGAGGACGGCGTGACTCCCGAGATCTCGGCCGAGATCTCGGCCATCGGCCGGCAAGTGCTGCCCGACGCCGCGGCATTCGAATGGTGCTACCGCGGCGGACCGCTGCCCGGCGACTGATCATTCAGCACGAATGGCGGGATCCCGACGAAGCGGACCCGACTCAGGCCACCTCGGCGCTCGCGATCGGTTCGGGCGGTAACGCCCGCGGGGCTAACCGCGGGCGTCTTGCAGATAGGCCTCGTCGATGATCTCGTGGTACCGCCGGATGATGTCCTCGCGGCGCAGGTATGCGAAAGGCCGGCGATCGGCATCGATCAGGACCATCGCCTGCGTGTCTTCCTGCTTCAGCATCTCGAGCGCCACCACGAGCCGTGTATCGGGCGTCAACGTCGGTGCGGCTTCGACGGCGTCCTTTACCGTCAGGTCCGGCGTGGCGTCGGGTCGCCACAGCGTCCGCGCAACCCCGGAGCGCGTCACGTGCCCGAGCAGCTGCCCGTGCTCGTCGACCACGAGCCCGAGGCGGGCATCCCCCTGCAGCCACTCGCGCGCGTCCGTGGACGCAGCGACGATCGGCGCCTCGGCCGCCGCGACCGTCGAGACCGGCACCTCGTTCAGCAGCACGTCGGCCCGCGTCCATCGCGCGTGCACTCCCCGCTTCGCGAGCTGCCACGTGAAGAACGAGTAACCCCACAGCTCGTTGACGACCACGGAGCTGACGACGGACGCGAGCAGCACCGCCAGCGTGACGGGATAGTTGCCGGTCATCTCGAACACGATCAGGGTCGTCGACAGCGGCGCCCCGAGCGCCGCGGCCGCAACCGCCCCCATGCCGACCACCGCGTACGCCGAGGCGCTCGACGAGATGCCGGGCAGCGCGAGGCCCATGACGCCGCCCCACGCGCAGCCGAGCAACGCGCCGAGCATCAGCGTCGGCGAGAAAATACCGCCGGCGATGCCCGAGCCGAGGCAGACGAAAGTCGCCAGGAGCTTGGCCGCCAGCAGCGCCAGCGCCGCCGCGACCGTGAACTCGCCGGCCAGCGCCAGGCTCGTGCTTTCGTAGCCGACGCCGAGCACTTCCGGCCGCCACGTCGCGATCAGCCCGAGCGCGAGCCCGCCGAGCGCCGGCCGCAGCATCGGCGGCACTCGGGATCGGTCCCACGCGCGCTCGAGCAGGGTCGTGCCGCGGATGAACGCGAGAGCCAGCCCGGCGCAGACGAGGCCGAGCGCGATGAAGGACGGAATCTCCGCGTACGATTCGATGCCGAGGATCGGCAGGCTGAACTCCTGCAGATCGCCGAAGTACAGGCGGCTGACGATCGTCCCCGACACGCTCGCGATGACGAGCGGCGCGAAAGCGTAGATCGTATAGCGGCCCAGGATGACCTCCGCCGCGAAGATCGCCCCGGCAATAGGCGCGTTGAACGACGCCGCGACGCCCGCGGCCGCGCCGCAGGCCAGCATCTGCCGGATCGCGTCCGCCGAAAGGCGCAGCTGCTGCGCGATCCAGGCGCCGACCGTCGCGCCGAGATGCACCATCGGACCCTCGCGCCCGACCGAAGCGCCCGTTCCGATCGCCACCGTGCTCGCCGCGGCGGCCACGGCGCCGGTGCGCAGATTCAGCCGGGTGGGCCGGGTATTGCTGCGCTCGATGACCTCGGGGACGCCCTGCGCGCGGCGCGACGGCAGGAAATACCACGCCAGGAGCCCGGCGACGAGCCCGCCCGCGGCCGGCGCGGTCAGGACGAGCCAGTTCGGCGCGGCGCGCGCGACCTCGATGCCCTCCGACAGGGCACTGCCGAACAGCAGCGCCTGCAGTGCCGCAAAACCCTCACGGAACAGGATCGTGCCGGCGCTCGCGACGATGCCGACCAGGATCGCAGTAATCGCGACCGCTCCGCGCTGGCGCAGGCTCGCCTGGGGGCGGGTGCGCCCCGCGCTTTTTCTCATGCGCGCATTCTAATCCGGCGCGGCCGGCCGGTCTGTTGTGAGACGCATGCTGCCGGAGGGGAGCCCCGGGGAGGAGGATGCCTCTGTGCCTATGCTGCCCGGACACGGCCCCTGCCGCATCCGCGGTGACTCGCCGGCCTCCGCGGTTCAGTGCTGGCGTCCCGGCGCCTCCGCGAGCGGCGTCTGCTGATGGAACGCCATCTTCCATCCGCCGTTGCGCCTCACGTATCCGCTGCTGACGAGCGCGTGATAGCGCTGCCCGTCGCCGCGCGTCGCGGAAGCCTCGTATGTCAGCACGACGAAGTCGTCGGCGGGCTCGACCAGCCCTTTCGGTGCCAGCTCGACATCCTGCCAGCGCTGACTTTCGCCGACGGTCTTGGCGATGTCGTCCTTGTCGAAAACTCCGGCCATCTCGGCGAAGGCGGTCAGGCAATGCTCGTCCAGGTTGTCCCGGTAGAACTCCGCATTGCCGGTCCAGAAGCCTTTCTCGAGAGCCAGCAGCTCGTCTCTCAACGCCATGGCGAGTCCTCCTTTTCGAACGTCCGTGTACCCGTCGTGTACAGGTGCGGCGAGCAATATGCATGCCATCGCCGAAGCTCGGCCGCGCGCGCCGGGCGTATTGCGGCGAAACGCCGCCGGCGATACGCTTTGCGCGTTTCCTGAGTCTGCTTCGTCACTCGAGGTCGAGCGCCTTATGCCTGCCCCGGCTCCGTCCGACCGGGCCCGCCCTTGATCGCTTTCGGTCGTTAGCGGCTCGCCGCGGTTCGCACGCGAGCCCGGCCGGCCGAGCCGCCGATAAGGGCGTGCCCGTCGCCGCCCCGCATCCCGCTCGGGATCGCGGGCGTTGCCGCCCATGCGTCGGAGTCGACCACCATGTCTACGTCTCATGCTCTCCAGCAACTCGGCTGGCGTCCCTGCTTTTCGCAGCAACTGACCCTCGAGGATCTCGAGGCTTACTATCCCGCTCGAATCGCGAGCGTGCACCGCAGCGGCGTCAGCGCGCTGTGCGAGGCCGGCGCGATCCGTCTCGCGGTGCCGCGCGACATGCAGCGCGGCGGCGTGGCCGCCGTGCTGACCGTCGGCGACTGGGTTCTCGCCGACCGCCGCGCGCCCCGCGTGCGGCGGCGCCTCGACCGGTCGTCCGCGATCCTGCGCATCGCCGCCGGCAGCGACACCCAACCGCAGGCCATCGCGGCGAATCTCGATACGCTGTTCGTCGTCACGTCGTGCAATCACGACTTCAACCCGTCCCGCCTCGAGCGGTACATGGCCGTCGCGCTCGACGCGAACGTCGAGCCCGTGGTCGTGCTGACGAAGACGGACCTGTGCGGCGACCCGGGCGGCTACATAGAGCGGGCCGAGACCAGTGCGCCTGGCGCTGCGGTCGCGGCGCTGAACGCGGCCGTTCCGTCCGAGGCCGCGGCGCGGCTCGCGCCCTGGCTCGACGCCGGCCGCACGGTCGCGTTCGTCGGCTCGTCCGGCGTCGGCAAGTCAACGCTGGTCAACGCTTTGACGGGCGTCGAGCACGGAGCGGCCGGCATGCGGCGACAGCCGACGGCGGCGATTCGGGAGGACGACAGCCGCGGGCGTCATACGACGAC
>JAFGNC010000027.1 GCA_016927175.1 Gammaproteobacteria bacterium
GAGGCCTTGAACGAGTTTTTGAGCGAGGTTCGCATCGAAGGGTCTCCCTGTTTCTTCTCGTGCAGCACGTCTTTCGTCACCGCCGCGGAACCGAACTGCTCGCCGAGCCGCAAAAAAAAAGCCGCCGAAATGCCCCTCCCGATGAGAAGCAGTTCAGGCGGCTTTGCCTCGGTCCGGCGACGGACCTGCTGCGGATGCTGTGCGGCTCGGCGCGGCTCCGCGTCGAGCCGGCTCGAGCAACGTCGGCCGTGCATTACAAGCGCCGTGCCAGGTCCGGGCACGGCGCCCGCGTCTTGTGCAAGCTCTTACTGCGGCTGAATATTCGTAGCAGGCGCCGCGCGCGCACTCCGCGACGAAGCGCGGCGCTCCGCACTACGGCGGCGCAATCGGCCGCGGGGACGGGCTCAGGATGGTGCGCGCGCCGCCGCTCGCGTCGCGCGCGCAGCGATCGCCCGCATCGCGTCGAGCAGTTCCGGGGGTCTCACGATTTCGAAGTCGAACGGCAGCCCCGCCAGGAGTCCCGCGTACCACTCGATCGCGTCGGTCCGGGTGCGCAGAGTGACGCCGTTCTCGCAGGGCTCGAGCAGACCGAACCGGCTCAGCCGCACCGCCTGAGCCGTCGCGAGATCGGCCCGTAACACGACCTCGACCGCGTGGGCCCGAGGCATCTCGGCGAAGGAACGCGTGATGAAATCGAGCACGTCGAAACCGTCCGGCCGCTCGAACGGTGCGTCGAGCGGCACGGCTTCCGCAATCCTGTCGAGACGAAAGGTGCGCATCTCCCCGCGCAGATGACACAGGCCGACCGCGTACCAGCGCCCGCGCTGATAGCTCAGCCCGTAAGGGTCGAAATTCCGCACCGTCGTGCCGCTCGCCGGCGACTCGTAGCGCAATCGTACGCGCCGGCGAGCCTGCGCCGCCGCGCTCAACGTGCCAAGCGGCACGTTGGCCGGCGCGCGATGCGGATCGGCGATGTCGAGGCGGACGGTTTCCCTGACGTTGCTCAGCCGGAACCTGACGCTTTCCGGCATCACGCGCTCGAGCTTAGCCTGGGCCGTGTCGACGGCCGGAACGGCCTCCGCGATGTTCAGCTCCCGCACTGCGAGCAGACCGAGCGCGAGTGCCAGGGCTTCCTCGTCGGTGAACATCATCGGAGGGAGCTTGAAGCCTGCGACGAGCGTGTACGCGCCGTCGCGGCCCTGTTCGGCCGTGACCGGAATGCCGATGTCCTCGAGCGCGGCGATGTAGCGGCGCACGGTGCGCACGCTGACGTCGAGGCGCCGCGCGAGCTCGGCGCCGGTGATGCGTCTTTCTGTCTGCAGCAGCTCCAGCGCTGCCAGCACTCGGGTGGTGGGCCGGCGGTTCATATGGCGACTATCGCTCGAAACTAGGACGCTGGCCGTCCTATTTTGCACATACATTAACCCGCATTCGGCGATCGCCGCGCTCAGTCTCTGTCTTTCCCGTCGAACCAGCGAAGTCACGAGCTACAGGGAGTAACGCAATGAACGAGTGCCTGTTGAAGGCGCCGCCGCGCCGGGAGTCCGCGCAGATGCGAGCCGTCGGAGCGGCGCAGACGGCGAGTCGGCCGGGGCTGCCGGACTCCGGCAGCGCGGCGCCGTATTTCGGGAAGGATTTCGATTTCCTTCACGGCCAGTGGCTGGTCGAGAACCGCCGGCTCGCGGAGCCGCTCGGCCGCCCGGAGGATTGGATCGGCTTCGACACGATCCATAGTTGCCGCTCGATCCTGAACGGCGCCGGGCACCTCGAAGAGACGGCGAGCGAGGACGGTGCCTCGTGGGCGACGCTGCGGCTACTCGACCCGCGGAACCGTCGATGGACGGTGCATTGCATCTCGCCGCTCGACGGCACTCTGCGCACGCCGCTTACGGGAACCTTCGAATCCGGCGTCGGGACCTTCGTCGGCGAAGACACGTGGCGCGGCCGCACCGTGCGCCTGCGCGAGACGTGGCTGCGGACGACCGCGAAGCCGCGCTGGGAGCTGGCCTTCTCGCTCGACGGCGGCGCGACGTGGAACGAGTGCTGGCTCAGAGACTTCACCCGCGTCTACTGGCCGCTGTGAGCCAGGTGCGCGACGAACCCGGTGAAGCCGCTCGATCTCGCGGCGCTCGCGCGGCATTGCCGGTCGGGCACACCGTCGTCTTGACCGCCCCCTGCCGAAAGGCCAATCATGGACGTTCCGAAAATAGCTGACGAACGAGTGCAATCATGAAACTGCAGAAGAACTTTCTCGCTTTGGTCCCCCTCGTCCTTTGCTCTCCGCTGCTGGCGCAGGAGCCTGTCGTCGGCGTCGAAGATCCGGAGTCGCTGTTCGTCGACGAAGACCCGGAAATCCACCGCAACAAGCAGACGACGCTGCACATCATGCGCGAGCTGCTGCAGTGCAATCAGTGGGATCGCGCCGGCGAGTGGCTGACCGACCGCTACATCCAGCACAACCCGAACGCCGAGTCGGGCCTCGAGGGCGTCATCTACTTCTTCACCGAAGTCATGGGACGCGAGCCGACCGAGAACTGCGACGAGCTGACGACGGAGATCGTCGCGGTCATCGCCGAGGACGATTACGTCACGGTCCTATGGCCGCGGGAGTACGACGACCCGCGCAATCCGGGCGAGACGTATACGACGACGTGGTTCGACACGTGGCGGTTCGTCGACGGCAAGGCCGACGAGCACTGGGATCCCGCTACGATCGCGCCGCCGGCCGAGTAGCCGCGACGCGCAGAGACAGCCGGTCGGCGATCCGCAAGGGATCGTCGGCCGGCGCTCCCCCGCCGCCGCACGTTCCGGGCGCCGTGCCCGCATGACAGCCGCCTCCGCGCGACGCAGCGAGTAGCCGGCACACGGCTCGAGCTCGATTTCCCTCTCGAGGCGTGCGTGCCGCCGCGTTCCGTGGCACGCAGTCAGCCGCCAAAGCCTCAGCCGGCAGATCCCGGCGCCCTTCACCACGCCGCACCGCCGCTGTCGTCCTCCCGATCACGGCGCCTCCAAGACCGTCCGCTCGGCGAGAGCTACCCGGCGCCAACGATGCGTCCGACGGATCGAAAGTCTCAATTCGGAGTTGATGTCGTATCAATTGCACCACAGAAGAAACCGTCTCAACACACTGATTGTATTTGCCTATATGGGCTGCAATATCCATTTGATGCGTATTTGACACACTCTGTTCGCCTGTGCTTAATAGCTCGGTCGGGGACCACCCGTGTTCACACCACCGTCTTTTGAGGGATTTGGATGTTCAAGCTTTCCGTCAGAGCCGTCGCTTATGCGGTCGGCGTCGCAGTAGCCCCCTGGCCCGTCATCACCACCGCCCAGGAGGGGCAGGCGGCGCGCGGGGCGCTCGAAGAAGTCGTCGTCACCGCCCGGCGGCGCGAAGAATCGCTGCAGGAGGTGCCGGTCGCGATCTCGGCTTTCGGTGACGCGGAGCTCGAATCCCGCGGCGTCGACGAGCTCGGGCAGCTGAACGCGGTCGCGCCGAACGTGTCCCTTCGGGGCGGCATGGCGACGGCTGCGTCACAGGGCAGCTTCCGCGTGCGCGGCGTCCCGGGCGTCGCGACCTACGTCGACGGCGTCTGGCAGTCGACGACCGACGGCATGTACACGCTCGGCGTCGTCGAGGTGGACCGGATCGAGGTGCTGCGCGGGCCGCAGGGCACGCTGTTCGGCAAGAACGCGGTCGGCGGCGCGATCCAGTACGTGACGCGCCTGCCGGGCGAGGAGTTCGGCGCCAGGGTCGACGTCACCACCGGCTCGTTCAGCCGCCGCGACACGACGATCGCCGTGGATCTGCCGTTGTCCGACACGCTGAAGACCAAGGTCACCGCGGCGAGCCTGTACCGCGACGGCTTCGTCGACAGCCTGTCCGTCAACCGCTCCTGGGGCGACGTCAACGACGACATCCTGCGCGCCGACGTGCTGTGGGAGCCGACGGAGAAGTTCACGGCCCGATTCATCGCCGAGCGCAGCGAAGTGGACCGCTGGGGTCCGGCGCGCGTGCTGCTCAGCATGGGCGACCCGGTCTACGACCCGGTCACGGACACGAACAGCAATCCGCGTGCCCAGGCGTACGCGAACATCGGCATGCCGATCTCGAACCTGACCCATTCGGCCGGCTGGCCGGGCGGCGAGGTCGGCGAATACCAGAACAAGAGCACGTGGGAAGGCCGCGGCCTGCGCGTCGACCTCGATCGCTACACGCTCGACCTGAACTGGTACATGACCGATGCGTTGCAGCTGCGCTCGATCACCGGCTACCGCGAGCACTATCGCACGGCGCAGACCGACTTCGACGCGATGGAGATCAACTTCATCGAGCGCGACTTCCGCGGCGCCGGCGAGCAGTGGACCCAGGAGCTGCAGCTGATCGGCGAGTACGAGCGCTTCTCGTGGGTCGGCGGATTGTTTCTTTGGGACGACCGCAGCGACGGCCGGACGTGGACGTGGGTTTCGCCGGAGTTCCGCGACCCGGCCGTGCGCGCGCAGGCCATCGCCGGCGGCATGGGCGTGCCGGCGAGCTTCGGCGTGCCGCCCGGCACGCTGGACAGCCTGAGCCGGACGGATACGGAAGGCTGGGCCGTGTTCGCGGACGGGACGTTCCTGTTGACCGATCGGCTCAGCCTGTCGCTCGGCGTCCGCCAGCAGGACGAGGACCTGACGACCGGAGCCCTGATACCGACCATCGACGCGCCGGAATTGCCGGGCAGCGATCCGGCCGGCGACGACTTCGGGAACGCCGGCTGGGCAAATCAGTTCACGGACTCGTTCGACTCTTTCACGTGGCGCGGCACGCTGCAGTACCAGTTCACGCCGGAGGTCATGGGCTACGTCGGATACTCCGAGGGCTTCAGCGCCGGCGGCATCTCGGTGCCGAACCTGCCGCAGTACCCGGACATCCCGACGCAGATCCCGTACGACCCGGAGACGCTCGAGAATTTCGAGATCGGCTTGCGTGCGGACTGGCTTGACGGCCTGATGCGCACGAACATCACGCTGTTCGACGGCAGCTACGACGACATCCAGGTCACGAACTATTTGTTCACGCGCTGCTACGAGAGCACGGCCTGCGACGGCCCGCTGACGCAGATCCCGAACCTGCACCTGACGAACGCCGCCAAGGCCGACGTCACGGGCGTTGAGCTCGAGAGCGTGTTCTATCCGAGCGACGACTGGATGATCAACCTGAACGTCGGGTTCCTCGATACGGAGTACACGGAGGTCGGCGAGGCCGCCGATGCCATCCGCCCGGGAGCGCCGTTCGCACAGGCGCCGGAGTGGACCGTGTCGACCAGCATCCAGTACAACCACACGTTGCCCGGCGGCGGACTGCTGACGCCGCGCGTCGACTACACGTGGAGCGACGAGTACACGCTGGCGACCGACTACCGCAATCAGAACTTCCAGGCATCTTTCGGCCTGCTGAACGCGCGCGTGACGTACACGCCGCCGAGCGGGCGCTGGGAGTTCGCGGCATTTGGCTCGAACCTGACGGACGAGTACTACATGGACTCCGGCTTCTACAGCGAGGCGAACCAGATCAGCTTCGTATCGCTCGGGCGTCCGCGGGAGTACGGCGCGAGCCTGTCGTTCAGCTTCGAGTAGCGAGCGGTCCTGCTGCGGGTCGCAAGCCCGGGCGAGGCCCCGGCGCCGTGAGGCGCCGGGGCCTTTTTCATTGCGGATCAGCGCAGCACGCGCTCGCTCTCTTCTTCCTCGTCGTCAGCGTTTTGCCGACGAGTTCACGTCGCAGCCTCCTGAGGCCGAATGGTGCTGTCAGGGAGCAAGCGTCGTGCCACGGAGGGTGGCCGCATCGCGCGAGAGGCGATGGTGCGGCGGATCGACGGTGCGTGCTGCGGCGGCGGGCCCGTGCGCCTAGTCTTCGGCCGGCAGCGCGAAGGCGAACAGCGCGTTGCCGGCGGCGATCGTCACGTATTGGCGGCCGCCGACCGCGTAGGTCATCGGGGCGCTGTTGATCTGACCGCCGACGGAGGCCTTCCACAGCAGGTCGCCGCTCTCGGCGTCGAGCGCGAGGAAATAGCCTTCCCTGCCGCCGCCGAACAGCACGTCCCCGGCCGTCGACAGCACGCCGGCCCACGTGATGTTGGTCATGCGGTGCTCCCACGCGGGCTCGAGCGTGGCGGGATCGTAGGCGCGTATCACGCCGTACGCCTCGTCGTCGTTGTTGAAGAAGGGCTCTAGGTTGGTCTGCCCCATCGCCGTTTGCCGCCGGTTGACGCCGACCGGCTGCGGAAACTGCCCCTGGATCCCGACGATGCCCGAGTTCTCCCAGTGCGAGACGTAGAACAGGCCGGTCCTCGGGCTGAACGACGGCGGCGCCCAGTTGATCGCGCCGTGCACGTGCGGGCGGAACAGCTTCGGTTCCGGCGTCACGTCCATGCCGGGCACGCGCTGCGGCCTGCCGTCGGCGTCGAAACCGGCCAGCCAGTTGTTCTCGACGTATGCTTTGCCGAGCAGGAACTCGCCCGTATCGCGATCGAGCACGTACATGACGCCGTTCCGGTTGGCCCACAGCATCACGCGGCGCGGCTCGCCGCGCCACTCGATGTCCGCGAGCAGAGGAACCTGCGTCGAGTCGTAGTCGAGCTCGTCGTGCGGCGTGAACTGGTAGTACCACGCGAGCTCGCCGGTATCGGCGTCGAGCGCGACGACGCTGTTGCTGTACAGGTTGTCGCCGAGCCGGCCGCGCCCGTCCCAGTCGGGCGCGGGGTTGCCGGTGCCCCAGAACGCGAGGTTGGTCTCCGGGTCGTAGGCGGCCGCGTTCCACACGGCCGCTCCGCCGGTCTTCCACGAGTCGCCCGACCAGGTGTCGTTACCCGGCTCGCCCGGAGCGGGGATCGTATAAAAGCGCCAGACTTCCCTGCCCGTCGCGACGTCGAACGCGGAGATGTGGCCGCGGATACCCATGTCGCCGCCTGCCGTGCCGATCATGACCTTGTCGCGGATCACGGTCGGCGACATCGTGATCGAGTACATCTGCGACGCGTCGGCGACGGTCGTGTCCCAAATCAGCTCGCCGCTCTTCGCGTCTATCGCGAGCAGATGCGCGTCGATCGTGCCCATGAACAGCGTGTCGTCGACGATCGCGAGACCGCGGTTCACGCGGCCGCAGCACAGGCGCGCGTCCGGCGACGGCTCGTGGTGGTAAGTCCAGAAGATGCGGCCCGTCTCGGCGTCGAGCGCGACGACGTCGTTGGGCGGCTGCACCGTGTACAGGACGCCGTCGACGGCGAGCGCCGTCGCCTCGAGCTTCTCCAGCGACCTCGCCTGCCATACCCACGCGAGCTCGAGCTCGGCGGCGTTGCCCGTGTCGATCTGGTCGAGCCGGCTGTAGCGCTGATTCGCCAGCGTGCCGGAATAGCTGAGCCAGTTGTGCGGCTCGCGCTCCGCATTCAGTATCCGCTCGAACGTGACGCCGCCCCGCTCGGCCGGACTTCCGCCCGGCAGCTGCGCGGCCGGCGCTGCCGACCCGCCTTCCCCGCGCAGCGACGCCAGATAGCTGACGACGTCCGCGATCTCCTGCGCCGTCAGCTCGCCGCGGTAGGACGGCATCGGCGATTCCGTGAAACCGTGCTCGAGCAGCTCGGCCTTGCTGAACGAGCGTAGCCGCTCGTCCGTGTCGAGCAGCTGCACGGTGAACGTATCGTGATTCAGCAGTCGGCCCGTGACCGGTGCTTCGCCCTGCGGAGTCACGCTGTAGAAGCGGTGCTCCGGCTGGACCTCCGCGTCGGGCTCGAGAAGGGAGCGCTCGAGCTCGGCGGCTCGCCTGACGAGACCGATCGCGCTCAGGTTCGGCCCGACGCGAGAGCCCTGCCCGCCGACGCGGTGGCAATCGAGGCACTCCCCCTTGCCTTCGAACAGCGCCCGGCCGCGGACCGCGTCGCCCCGTGCGGCCACTCCCGAGCCTTCCGCGGCCATCGAGCGCAGGTAGGCGACGATCCGCAGCGCCTGCTCCTCGGACATGTTCGGCGTCGGCGGCATGGGCGTGTTCGGGATGCCCCGCATGATGATGCCGGCGATCTGCTCGTCGGTCAGCGGCCGGCGAAAGACGCCGCGGCCGAAGTCGATGCCCGCGATCAGGTTGCCGTCGGGGCCGTGACAGTTCGCGCAGGAGCTTTCATAGGCTCGCGCTCCGTCCTCGACGTCGAATGCGGTGGCGTGCTGAGCGGCGGCAGGCCCGGCCGTCAGAAACGCTGCGGCTGCCGCCGCCGCGACGCAGACGGCGAGGCCCGGAAGAGAACGCCGCTCGGCGGCGCCGGGGCCGATGGCGGCTCCGGCCCCGACAGCGCGGCTTACGGAGCCTCTGCGGTGCATCTGCATCGGCAGATACTAACCGTCGGCGCGTAAAGCGGGCAATGCCGCGCGGGCCCGGCACCGCAAATACCTCCAACCCGTTTGCAAGATCTGAGGTCGCTCTCTCGATCGAGAGTATCCTGGCCGCGATAAGACTTCATGAGCCCGCATTTTGGGCGGCACCGGCCGCACGAGGCGCCGAATCGCCCCCCCGGCACTAAAGTTGCATCCCTGAGATGGTCCAGAACGACGACAACCACCGCGCGTCTCGATACCCGCCTCTCGATCGGCTCGCCGGAGCCGGAGAGCCGTAGCCGCCGCGCAACGATAAAAAAAAGGAGATGAAGGTGGAAAGCAGCGAAGTCTACGACCGACTGCCGATGGAGCAGTTCAGCGTGAAGCGCGTATTGCGCAGATCGTGCCAATCATGGCTGCCGGTTCCCTGGTTCATGCTGCTGTACCGGCGCTGCTCGACTCAGGTCAAAAGCGACGAGCCGCGGGCGCGTATCTTCGACAGGTTTCTCGCGTCCACTTCCGGCGACTGCCTGCAGATCGCCGTCAAGGACGAGATCGGCCGAAAATTCGGCCCGAACTGGACGAGCGTGGACAAGTACGACCGCTCGAGCATCATCGACCGGCACGACGACATCGAGGCGCTGCAGTTCCCCGACGCCACGTTCAACGCCGTCGTCTGCTGGTCCGTGCTGGAGCACGTGGCGCATCCCCACCGCGCGATCGCCGAGATGTACCGGGTCCTGAAACCAAACGGTCAGATCTGGGTGCAGCTACCCTTTCTGTTCCCTTATCACGGCGATCCCTACGATTACTGGCGCCTGACCCCCAACGGGCTCCGGATCTGGATGGAAGACTTCGACGAGGTCGCCTGCGGCTGCGACTTCTGGGCCCGGACTCGCATCATTGCCGCCACGTTCTTCTGGGGCACCAAGCCCGCGCGCTGAGCGTTTCGGAGCACCGGGCCCCGAGACATCCCGCGGGCCGAGCGTGCGGTGGAGCCTGCGCCGAGGCGAGGCGCAGGCTTCCACGGCGCGCCGCCGTTGCGGGCGTCAATCCGTCCTGCAGCCGTCGGCGAACGACCTCGGGCAGTCCGTATGCTCGATCGGCTGCGTCGAGAACAGATTCAGCATGGCCGGCCACTGCTGGCCGTATCGCGGATCCGAGCTCGAGTTTCCGATCACGACGTTGCGATCCCACAGGATGTGAGTCGAGCGCTTCGCATCGTGCGCGTAGTCGTAGATCTCCTGCACGGTGAAGCCGCCGTCCGGCCCGACAGAGTCGTAGCCCAGCTCCGAGACTTCGACCCCCATTACGATCGGGATCACACCGCGGTAGTCGCGCCCGCCGATGTCGCCGGACAGTATCGAGTCGATCGCCATGTCGCAGGACGGGCAGATGTCCGGATTCCCGGCGCCGGCGCCGAGGGATTCGAGGTGCGAGACGAAATCCGACATGATGCTTTCGTTCATGCCCCAGTTCGTCGGAAACCGGACGATCGTCGTGGGCCACGCGCCGCTCATCGCGTCGGCGAGACGCCGATACTGTGTTTCGAGCGCCGCATCGCTGAAGTCGCTCGGGAATGGCGTCTTGTTCCAGCCGATCGCGGTCTCGTGAAACGGCGAGATCATCTCGACGTACGGGTCGCCGTCGAACGCATCGCCAAGCGCCGCCATCAGATCGATGAAGTAACCCATCGTCGTGGCGTCCCAGCGTCTCCATACGCACTGATTCATCGTCTGAAACAGCGATCCGTTCGAGGAGAGATACGAAGGGAAGTAATCGCTGGCGGGGCAGTCCGAGCCATAGGCCGCATCCAGCACCTGGATGACCAGGCGCTTCGGTACCGGAAGGCTCTTCAGCTTGTCCAGTTCCGCGCGGATCAGCTGGATGCCGGCGGCGTAGTCGCCCCGCCGGGGCTCCAGCTGCGACCATCGGAACCAGACCGACACGCCTTCGATGTCCGGGTTGTTCCCGATCGCGTCGTAATACGGGAAGCGGGCTGCCTGCTGAGAATCGACGGAACCGCGCAGAACCTGCATGTAGTGGCCGGGATGCCACTTCCTCGCACTCGCCGCGGCTGCCTCTGTTTTGGGTTCTTCGGCGGCCCGCGCACAGCCTTCGGATGCGGCGCAGAACTGCCCCGGCGGTCTCGGTTCCGCCGCCGCCGCGCCCGACTTGATGACCGCGGCGGCGAAGAGCGCGATCAGAACCAGGGAAGGATCATGCGCAAAGCTGCACGACGTGAATCTCCGTCGGCGGAGCCGCTCGGCGACGGCTCGCACCTCGATCACTCGATTGAGCATCAGGAACCCCATAAAGTCAGAATATACGCCCCCATGCCGTTTCGCAGCGGAAATGTTCTCGGAAGTGGTGCCGGCTTTCCGCCCACGGCGATTTTCGGAGGAACGTACACCCGCAACCGAGCAGAGTCCAAGCGTCGCAAATTTCAGACGTTGCAAGCGAACGCGGCAGGACGCCGCCGCTCGCGGGCGTGGCGCGGGCGTGCCCGCGGCGAAGTACGCGGCGCGTAGCGCCGGCGCGCGACGCCCGGCGCCGGATGGGGAACGATCACCGGCGGCTCGCCGGTGAGCACCGCTGCGGTTCACTGATCGAGCAACGACTCGAGCTCGTTCAGCACGTCCTCTTCGCTCGCGGTGGAAGCCTGCCTCTTGGACGGATCCGCTGTCGGCAGCGAGCCGAGCGCCCGGCGCGCGACGTCCGCGACCTGCTCGAGCACCTGCTCCTCCGACTTCTCGCCGGGCATGACGGGCCGGATGCCGAGGTAGTGCGCCTCGAGGTCGCCGCTGCGCCCGTCGACGATGCTGAGCGTGCTCGACGTTCCCGGCGACGATCCGCCGCCGAACAGCGCGCCGACGATCGCGCCGCCCATCGGCGTCACGGTCACGTTCAGCCGCGAGAAAGCGATCGCGTCGACGCCGAGGTAGTCGGCCAGCAGGCGGACCTCGTCGCCCGCGTTGTAGATCCGGCGCTTGATGCGCCGCGGCCGCAGGCGGCTGACCATCTCGTCGTAGCGACGGTTCGCGTCGACGACGTACTCCTGGAGCCGGGGATCCGCGTTGATCCGATCCGGCTCGATCACGCGAACCGTATAGCCCTTGCCGGTCATGATGTCACTGGCGAGCTCCGCGTAGACGGCGCCGTACTCGATGCCTTCCTGCACCAGCGTCTCGGTGTCCACCGCTTTGGCCTTGACGACCGTGGCTTCGACCGGCAGCAGGGCGATCGACAGCGGGCGGGTCTCGCCGTTTTCGAACTCATCCGTCACGTGGCCGGCCCACGCCTGCGCCGACCATGCCAACGCCGCGACGGCTGCCGCCGCGACCCGAATCGTGTTGTTCCTAGAGCTCACTCGCGTTCTCCTGCGCCTTGAGTTTCCCCGCCAGCGCCTCGAGCCGGCGTACGACGATTGCGCGGTCCGCCGCGTCCGGCGCGAGGCGCACGTATCTGAGATAGGCCTCCGCGGCGTCGCGGGGCCGCTCGAGCTGCTCGTCGACCTCGCCGAGGCCGCGCCACGCGGGAGCGAAGTCCGGGTCGATCGCAAGCGCCCGGCGGTAGGTGTCTTCCGCCCGGGCGAGATTCGCCGCGTAGGCTGCACGGCCCTCTTCCGTCTCGAGCTGCTCGGCGAGCCGTTGCTCGCGCGTCCTGCGGTGGCGCTCGCGGGCGTTCCTGCGCTTGTCGCGGTTCGACAGCTCGTCGGCGTCCAACGGGCCCCGCCCGCCCATCGCCTGCCAGGCGTCGCCGAGCACATGCAGGAGCTCCGGCTCGTTCGGATAGCGCTCGATCACGGATTCGGCCAGCGCGATCGCCGTATGGGGATAGTCGTCCTGGATGTAGTCTCGAATCGTCAGCATCCGGAGCTGGTGCATGACGAGCTCGAAGGCATCGCTCTCGCGCGGGCGCCGGGGCATCTGCGCAACCTGCTCCCGGCTCGTCCGCGCCCGGGCCCGGCTGTCCGGATGCGTGCTCCACATCGTCGGAATGCGCGGATTCAGCCCTTCATGGTCCTCCGCCAGAATGTCGAAGATCTCGGGCAGCGCGTGAGGATCGTAGGGGCTGTCGAGCAGCAGGGCGGCGGCGTGATCGTCGGCCTCCTGCTCGAGCTCGCGGCTGAAGCCGTAGACCGACGCGTGCAGGCCGATGTTGATCAGGTCGCCGAACCCGCCGAACCCGGAGAGCACCATGCTGGTGATGGCCTTCTTCTTCGTTGCGCGATGCTCGACGATGCCGTGATGCCCCGCGACATGGTTGATCTCGTGCGCCAGCACGCCGGCAAGCTGCGACTCGTCCCGCAGGCGGGCGAGCATGCCGGTGTGGATGTAGACGTCGCCGTTCGGCAGCGCGAACGCGTTCGGCGACGGATCCCGCAGCACGAAGAACCGGTATTCGACGTAGTCGTCCGTCGGCGGCGGCGCGAGGTCGCGGCCCACCCGCCGCACGACCTCGAGCACCTCCTCGTCGCCGTAGACCATCGCCTGACTCGCGAAATAGCCGTGCAGCTCGTTCGACGTGTCGATCAGGTGTTGCTCCTTGTCCCTCAAGGGCACGGAGCCGTAGTCGCCGTCGGCCAGAGCCGCCGGAGGATGAGCCGACGAGGCGAGCGCGAGTATTGCTGTATACAGGAACGTCTTCATCGCGGGCGCAGTTTGGTCGCGGAGCGACGCGGGTCTCAAGTTCGCCGTACCGGAACTGTGATGCAGCGCACGAGCGTCAAGTGGCATGGAGCTTGCTTCCGCCGCGCGCCCGGGGCGCTTTCCCCTGCGCACTCCCCGCCCCCGCGAGGCTGGTGGTTTTTCCCCTGTCAGGAGTTACACTTCGCTCCGGGAGTCGTCTCACCAGTCAAGGGGTAACCTATGTCCGCCAAGATCGTCCGGGCGATCACGCGCATGAGCGTTGCGGCCGGTATCGTGCTCGCGGCCTCGTGTGCTCAAGAAGAAGCGCCCGTCCAACAAGATCCGAACGTCGAGTCCGCGCCTGCTCAGCAGGAACCGGCGGCCCGGCAGCCCGCAGAGGCAGCGTCCACCGCGCAACAGGAATCGGATCAGGACCTGCTCGCCCGGGGTGATTACCTGATGAACGGCATCGTCGGCTGCGGCAACTGCCATTCGCCTCGCAACGTCGAGACCGGCGAGTTCATCGAAGGCATGGAGCTGGCGGGCGCCTTCGTCATCGAGGAGCCCGGCTTCACGGCCTACGCTCCGAACATCACGCCGGACGAAGCGACCGGCATCGGCTCGTGGTCCGACGAGGACATCGAGCGCGCCGTGCGCCAGGGCATTCGCCCCGACGGCTCGGTCATGGGTCCGCCGATGGCGTATCCGTTCTATCGCGACATTTCCGACCGCGACATGCGCGCGATCATCGCCTATCTGCGCAGCGTCCCGGCCGTCAGCAACGAAGTGCCGGCGTCGACGTACAACATCCCGCTGCCGCCGAACTGGGGACCGCCGGTCGAGGGGCCCGTGCCCGAGCCGTCGCGTGACGATCAGATCGAGTACGGCCGGTACCTGACGCATACGCTCGGCCACTGCACGGACTGCCACACGCCGCTCGTCGAGGGTCGCCACGATTTCTCGCGCATCGGCGCGGGCGGCAACCTGTTCCCGATGCCTTTCGGCTACCCGTGGAGCGCGCTCGCCGCGAACATCACTCAGCATCCGGAGCTCGGCATCGGCCAGTGGACGGACGAGGAGATCAAGCGCGCGATCACGCAGGGCATCAGCCGCGACGGTCGCGAGCTGCTGCCGTTCATGGGCTTCAGCTTCTACGAGAACATTACGGCCGAGGATCTCGATGCGATCGTGGCATACGTGAAGACCCTGCCGCCGGCGACCGCCGCGCCGCCGCAGGAGCACTGAGCTACCGGTCCGCACCGGACGATGAGCCCCGCGGGAAGGTCTTGCCGTCCCGCGGGGCTTTTTCTTTGACGGCTACTCATTTTTCCCGAGCGATACCGCCACGACCACAACGACGGAGTGTCCTGCTCATCATGCAAAGCTCAGCAACCCTTCGGACTGTCGCCGCCGCCGGCGCCCTGCTCCTGACGAGCGCGGCGAGCGGCCAGGATCTCGCGATCACCAATGCACGCGTCCTCGACGGCACGGGCGCGGTGCTCGACCGCGGCACTATCGTCGTGCGCGACGGCCGGATCGAATCGGTGTCGGCGAACGCGCAGGCGCCGGGCAACGTGCGCACGATAGATGCCGCCGGCAGAACCGTGATGCCGGGCTTCGTCGAAGCGCACCGGCACATCGTCGACGGCGATCCGAACGCCTGGCTCGAAGAGACCGCCGCGGAGCAGATGCAGGAGTTCCTCGAAGCGGGCTTCACGACCGTCGTATCGGCGATCGACCCGCCTCAGCTGCTCGAGGCGCGGCAACGCATCGAGCAGGGCGCCATGCAGGGGCCGCGCATCTTCGCCGCCGCTTTCGTGCCGCTCGCGGGTCCGATGCCGGGCAGCGAGAATCAGCCGGAGGGCGATCCCGCGCGCTTCGACGCGTCGCGGCGCGAGCGTCCGAGCCAGGCTGCCCCGGCCATTCCGCGCGAGGCTACGATCACTGCGATCGAGAATGCCGCGCGGGCCGGCTACGACTACCTGAAGACCGTCATCATCGTGACGCCCGGCGGGCCGGAGGTCGAGACGCTGAAGCTGGTCGTCGAGGAAGGCAGGCGGCACGGGCTGCCGACGATCACGCACGCCGTGTCGGTGCAGGACACGGTCGCCGCCGTCGAGGCGGGCCCCGCGTCGCTCGTGCATACGCCGCACATCGGTCATCTCGGCGATCAGCCCGATGCCCTGCAGAAGATCGTCGACGCCGGCATCCCGATGATGTCGACGCTGGCGGTCTTCATTCCGCACTTCGACGAGGACAATGAGCCGCTGTTCCGCGACGGGCTGCCTTTCCCGTGGGAAACGCTGTCGAGCGGCGGCCAGGGGCCGGTCAATGCGCGGCTGCTGTGGGAGGCGGGCCTGACGAGCTACGGCTACGGCACGGACACGAGCTGGCCGCCGAAGGAGTCGCTGATCGACGAGCTGCGGGCGCTGCGCACTGTCTTCTCGCCCGAGGACGTCGTGTCGATCATCACGAAGAACGCGGCGGAAGCGGCCCTGCAGTCCGACGAGATCGGCACGCTCGAGCCAGGCAAGCTCGCCGACATCGTCATCGTCGACGGCGATCCGCTCGAGGCCAGCTCCGCGCTGCTGAACGTCGTCACGACGATCAAGGGCGGCGAGGTCGTTTTCGAGCAGTGACGCGGAAAGGGGACGGGCGGCTCGCGGGAGGCTGAGGGTCGATGGGTCCCACCGATCTGATCGTCGTGGTGGTCACACTGGTGATCTTGCTGACCGTGATCGGCCTGCACTACGAAGTGCTGAGCCGTGCCAGCCGTTATCTGCCGAAGATCAGCCACCGCCGGCGCCAGCGCGTCTTTTTTCTGATTCTGATGATCATCGGTGCGCATTTGGCCGAGATCTGGCTGTTCGCACTGGGCTACTACGTGTTCTCGGGGATCGAGGAATACGGTGCTCTCGTCGGTGTGGGCGACGGCGGCATCGGCGACTACGCGTACTACTCGGCGGTGGTGTACACGACGGTGGGGTTCGGCGACATGGTCCCCGAAGGGGCGATCCGCTTCATGACCGGAACCGAGGCGCTGACGGGGCTCGTCATGATCACGTGGTCCGCCTCTTTCACGTTCCTCGAGATGCAGCGCGACTGGCCCGGCGGACGCTGATCAGGACGATGCGCGCCGCACGGCGCTTCACCGCTCACCCGCTCGTGTAGTACGTCGGCGCCGCCGGCCCGACCGGCATGCCGGCGACGAACACCCACAGGTAGAACAGCACGGCCCAGCCGGCGAGGAACGTGACGGAGTACGGCAGCATCAGCGCGATCATCGTGCCGATGCCGGCGTCGCGAACGTAGCGCGTCACGAACGCGAGAATCAGGCCGAAGTAGCTCATCATCGGCGTGATGATGTTCGTCGTCGAGTCGCCGATGCGGTAAGCCGCCTGGATGACCTCCGGACTGTAGCCGAGCAGCATCAGCATCGGCACGAAGATCGGCGCCGTCACGGCCCACTGCGCCGATGCCGAGCCGAGCATCAGGTTCACGAACGCGCAGATCAGAATGAACGGCACGAAGACGGCGGGGCCCGTCAGGCCGATCGTGCGCAGCAGATCGGCGCCGGCGACGGCCGTGATCGCGCCGAGGTTCGTCCAGCCGAAGAACGCGACGAACTGCGCGGCGAAAAACACGAGCACGATGTAGAGCCCGAGTGTGTTCATCGTGTCCGCCATCGCGTCGATGACGTCGCGGTCCGATCTGAACGTGCCGCGCACCCAGCCGTAGACGGCGCCGGGGATCAGAAAGAACACGAAAATCAGCGCGACGATACCGCGCAGGAAAGGCGAGCCCGCGATGTCCCCGGTCTCGGGGTTGCGCAGCGGACCCCACGGCGGCACGACGCTGAGCGCGATCAGCCCGGCGACCGCGACGGCCGCAGCGCCGGCCCACACGAGGGCCCGTTTCTCGTCCCGATCGAGCGGCTCGAGCTTCTCGTCGGCGAGCCGGACCGACGCGCGCGCCGGATCGTAAGGCCCGAGCTTCGGCTCTACGACCGAGGTCGTGATCCACGTGCCGAGCCCCGTGATCAGGAACGTGCTGATCATCATGAAATACCAGTTCGCCGTTGCGTCGACCCGGTACCCCTGATCGATCAGCTGCGCGGCCTCCTGCGTGATGCCGGCGAGCAGCGGATCGACGGTGCCGAGCAGCAGGTTTGCGCTGTAGCCGCCCGACACGCCCGCGAACGCAGCCGCGACGCCGGCGAGCGGATGCCTGCCGAGAGAGTGGAACAGCACCGCCGCGAGCGGTATCAGCACGACGTAGCCCATCTCGGACGCGGTATTCGACAACACGCCGGCGAACACGATCGTGACGGTCACGGCGTGGCGGGAAGCGTTCAGCACCATGCCGCGAATCGCCGCGCCGAGCAGCCCCGAGCGCTCGGCGACGCCGACGCCGAGCAGCGCGACCAGCACGGTGCCGAGCGGCACGAAGCTCGTGAAGTTCGTGACGAGATTCTCGACGATGCGGCGCAGCCCCGCCGCGTTCAGCAGGCTGACGGCGCGGATCATGCCGTCGGCGGAGCGTCCCGCCGCGCCTTCCGGCCGCGGATCCGTCACGCTGACACCGAGCGCCCCGAGCAGTCCCGACAGCAGCACGACGCCGATCGCGAAGCACGCGAACAGCGTGACCGGGTGCGGCAAAAGGTTACCGAGCCACTCGACCGTGTCGAGGAAGCGCGTGAACGCGGTGCGTTTTGCCGGCGCAACCGCCTCATCGCCCGAAGAGTCGGGCGCCGCGGCGCCGCCGTCGTCGCTCATCGGCCGTCGGCCCCTCGGACGGCGTACGTGCTGCGGCCCTGTCGCACGCTCGCCGCTCTGATCTTGTCCGTCATTTCGCCCTCTCGTGGCTCGAAAGCATCATGTCGAGCCGGGCGCGGGTCCGCAACCGGAATTGCCCCACGCGAGCCGGGGTTCGCTCGTTCCGACGACACGCACGCCGCCTCTGACCGCCGCTTCCAGTTCAGCCGCTGCGTCGCCGCCGGCGATCGTAAGATCGAATGCACGCCCGGCATTCGTGGAGTAACCTGTGACGCATGAGCGTGCTGCCGGTCTTTTTCTTCGGGCACGGCAACCCGATGAATGCGATCTCCGCGAACGGCTATACCGATGCTTGGAATCGTATCGGTCGATCGTTGCCGCGCCCTGCGGCGATCCTCGCCGTCTCGGCGCACTGGTACGTTCCGGCGACGGCGGTCACTGCGGCGGCGAAGCCGCGCACGATCCATGACTTCGGCGGCTTCCCCCGAGAGCTCTACGAAGTCGAGTACCCGGCGCCCGGCAGCCCGGACCTCGCCGAAACGGTCGCCGAGTTGCTGGCGCCGGTGCCGGTTGCGCGCGATCTGCGCTGGGGCCTCGATCACGGCACGTGGTCCGTGCTTTGCCACGTCTTCCCGGAGGCTGACGTTCCCGTCGTGCAGCTGAGCCTCGACGAGACGCAGCCGGCCCGATATCACTACGAGCTCGGTCAACGACTCGCCCCGCTGCGGGACCGCGGCGTGCTCGTCGTCGCCAGCGGCAACGTCGTGCACAATCTGCACAGCTACGCGTGGGGACGGGCCACGGCCGAGCCGCTCGACTGGCTCGTGCGCTTCGAGTCGAAGGTCCGGCAGCTGCTGCTCGACGGCGACGACGCAGCGCTGGTCGATTACGAGAACCTCGGGGCCGATGCGGCGTTGTCCGTGCCGACGCCGGAGCACTACCTGCCGCTGCTCTATGTGCTCGGCATGCGGCAGCCGGGCGATCCGATCGGGTTCCCCGTCGAGGGCGTCGACGGCGGTTCGGTGTCGATGTTATCGGTCCGGATCGGCTGAGGCTGTCGGTCCGGATCGGCTGAGGCTGTCGGGGCGGATCCGTCCTTTCCATAACCGCGGGTTATGGGTCCGATTCCTTGATGGGCATTCCCCCGCTCCACATACTCGATCCGAAGTCTCAATACGGAAGGGCAATGATGCATCGGCTCCTGATCTTAGTGGCGGCACTGTCCGCGGCGGGTAGCGCGGCGGCGCACCATTCGTTCGCGGCCATCTTCGACATCGACCAGCCCGTCACGCTGAGCGGCAAGGTCACCAGCGTCGAATGGACGAACCCGCACATGCACTTCTCGATCGAGGTCGAGGACGAGAGCGGCGCCATGACGGAATGGCGCCTCGAAGGGTTCCCGCCGAACATGCTCGTGCGGCAGGGCTGGCGGCGCGACGAGACGCTGCAGCCCGGCGATACGGTCACCGTCACGGGGTGGCGGGCGCGCTCGGAGCCGAATCTCGGCGCGGCGCGCGAGGTCACGTTCCCCGACGGCCGGAAGTACATGGCCGGACCGCCGGCCAACATCGGCGGCCGCTGACATGGCCGTGGATACGATTGCCCGAGCCGCCGGAAGTCGAACGAAGCTCGCTGCGCTCGCGGCGGCCTGCGCCATCGCCGCTTACGGCGCGCTCGGCTCGGACTCTGCGTCCGCACAGGCCCACAACCCGCCGGTCGGCGACGACGTCCCGCGCACGGCCGACGGCAAGCCGGATCTTTCCGGCATCTGGGTCGCGACCGGTGCGCTCGGACTGATGGAGGGCGCGGACGCGGTCCGCGCCGCGCGCGCGGCGGACGAAGCCGCGGGCTACGAGCAGCCGCGCAACGAGCCGCCGCCGTACAAGCCGGAAGCCGAGGCAAAGCGGCAGGAATATCTGGACCGGCAGGGCATCGACGATCCGATGGCGCAGTGCCTGCTGACGGGCGTGCCACGAATAAATTTCCGGCCGCTGCCGTTCGAGATCGTGCAGCTTCAGGACCGGATCATCATGCTGTACGAGATCCACCACGCGTTTCGCATCATCCCGACGGACGGACGGCCGCACCCGGACTACATCGAGCCGACCTATCTCGGCGAGCCCGCCGGGCACTGGGAAGGCGACACGCTGGTCGTCGAGGTCATCGGCTTCAACGACAAGACCTGGCTCGCCGGAACCGGCACCTGGCACAGCGAAGAGCTGCGCGTCACGGAGCGCTACACGCGCATGTCGAACGACGCGCTCGCGTACGAGGTCGTCATGGAAGATCCGGTCGTATTCACGAAGCCGTGGCGCATGTACGAGACCTTCCGGCTGCGGCCGAACGAGCGGATTCGCGAGTACGAGTGCATCGAAAGCAACGAAGACATCGTCCGCTTCCAGCAGCTGCTCGAAAGCGGCGACGATTCGTTCATCGAGCGCGCGGAGTAACTCTGCCCCGCACCACGAAAAAGGCGGCCACGAGGGCCGCCTTCTCCGCGAAACGGCGCCTCGCGGCGCCGCCGGTTCGCTAGGCTGCTTTCAGTTGGTCCGCAGCCAGCTTCCCGCGTTCGGTCACGACTTCGTACTCGACGCGCTGGCCTTCGGACAGCGTGCCGAGACCGGCGCGCTCGACGGCACTGATGTGGACGAAAACGTCCTTGCCGCCGCTTTCCGGTGCGATGAAGCCGAACCCCTTCGCGGAGTTGAAGAATTTCACAGTTCCTGTAGCCATTGTTTGGCCTCCATAACGATATAACCCGCGCGCAAATCGGGCGCGGAAACGAACAACCTGAGCGTAGTGCTTGTCTTTAATCGCGCGCCCGGGGACCGGGCGGGTAGCTAATAAGGCAGGCCAAACTTAGATCGCATGTGCATCGTGCGCCTTATTCGGCGGAAAAGCAAATGCGCCCCGCACGATCCGGCGGCACTGCGGCGCGCAGGCGCCCGAGGCTCGATGAAGCTTCGCCTTACCAAAGCCGCTCACGCCCGAGGCCGGAATCAGCGGCGCGTTCCGGGCGACGGCACCAGCGTGCGCCGGCACACCGCCTGAAGCTCACGGTAAACGGCTTCCCTGTCCGACTCGTATCGGCGCGAGAAGTGAAACGGCACGAGCCGCTCGACGCCGGCGGCAACCGCCATCTCACCGCAGGCGCGGGTCGTCAGGTGGCCGGTGCGCTCGGCCTTCTCCGCCTCGGCTTCGCGAAACGTCGACTCGCAGAACAACGCATCGGCGCCGCGCGCGAACTCCGTGAGCTTGCGGCGATTTTCGGCAGTATCCGCGAGATCGGTTGCATAGACGATCTTCGTGCTCGGCCGCATTACGATCAGCGCGTCGGCCAGCGACGTGACGCTTCGCTCGCTGCCGTCCGGCAGCTCGATCGCCGTATTCCAGCGGCCGGCCGCGACCTCGTGCTTCAGCCGCGCCAGCCACGGACCGGCCGGCACGTCGAAGCGAGCCAGCCGATCCTGCAGCACGTTCGCTTCGCCGGCCGATTCGAGTGCGAAGGCAAGCACCGGCGTGCGGTGATCGAGCATGATCGCCCGCACACGCAGCGGCGGCTCATCGAGCAGTGTCCCGCCGCGCGCGCGCCGCTCTTCCGTCGCTCGCGCTCCGATCTCGCCGGCTTTGACGGTGAAGCCGAGCGCGCGGCCGTCCTCGTGCAGCTCCGTGACCTCGAACCGCGGCGCGCCCTCCCCCGCGCGGTCCCAGTGCACGCCGTTGACGAGACCGCTGACGTTCGCCGCGAGACCCGGCGGACCATACAAACGGCACGCTGAGAATTCGCCGATCCGCGAACGCAACAGCCACATGAATCCGCCGATGTGATCCACGTGAGCGTGAGTGATGAACACGTCCGTGACCTGATGCGCGACCCGCGCGCCGAGCCGGTTCGTCTCGCCGAGATCGAACAGCAGTGTGCGGCCGCCCTGCGGCAGACGCACTCGCAGCAGCGGGTCGCCGAAGACGCCGTTCACGAGCGTCGCCGTGAATGGGCCGATGCGCAGGTCCGCGGACGCTTCGGTGCCGCGTTCGTCGCTCGCGCCCGCCGATGGCGGCTCCGTCGCGACGACCGCCGGGCCGCCGCGCGGCAAAGCCTTTGCCGTGCCGAGCAGCCCGTCGCGTGCGCGCCGCGCGTCCCGGATCAGCAGCGTGCTCGCACCGTCCGGCGTGCCGCGGACCCTCGCCACCAGGCGCCTGCCCTCTGCTGCGGCGATCTCGCCGAAGCCGACGCAATCCCGGCCGCGGATCAACGCGATCTGCCGGCCCGGCCAGCCCCCGGGCGCATCCGCAGGCGGCGGCGTACCGACGACGGCAAGCCGCTCGATGTCCACGGGCGACTCGATTGCCCCGGCCGTAAGGTACGCATCCCAAAGCTCCGTCCGCCGGAGCGCCCGGGCCCGTTTGCTCGGGCAATGCGCCTGCGCCGAGGCGGGCAACCGGAGGACGGGAACCGTCAGCGCCGCGATCTCCTGCTCAAGCTCTACTGTGCTGCCGCGGCGCTCGAGCAGCACGACGAGATCGGCACGGCTTGCGGCCGCGAGCGCCGTCAGCAGCTCCGCGCCGGCGACGCCGCGTACCGCGCCCGGCGGGTCGATCAGCAGCGCGGCGCGCGGTGCCCGCTCGAGCACGCGCGACACGGCCTGGATCAGCGGCAGACGGAAACGCGCGGGATCGAGGCTGCAGACCGGTTCGAGGTCGACCAGCGCCCAGCCGCCGGCGCGCCATTCCCCGAGACAGACGGCGCCCGGCACTCCGAAGGCCGGCGAGCCCGGATCACAGCCGAGACATGCGACGCGAACGCTCGCTTCGGCGAGCTCGGCCGCCAGCGCGGCCGCAGTGGAGGACTTACCCGTGCCCGGGGCGCCGGCAAGCAGCACGCGGCCGCCGTCGCGTAGCGTTGCTGCGATCAAATTCTTTCGCATCGCCTGCACCGGATCGCTCCGAGGACCTCAGCGCGACTCGCCCTCTGCGACCGCGTCGACTCCCTCGAGGCTGGACGCGTCGCCCGAGCCGCTCGGCACGACGGAGAAGGAGCCGTCGGTCTCGAGGACGACCGCCTCCACTTCGTCCATCGAAGCAACGTTCGCAGCACGTACGGCTGCTCTGACCTCGTCCTCCGTGACGCGCGCGCGGCGCAACGCCGCCGGCAGCATCTCGCCTCGGTAGAACACGAGCATCGGGTCGCCCGTCACGAGCCGCCGCACCCACCGCGCCCGCACGCTCGACCACGTGATCAGGAACTGCAGGACGATCAGCAGCCCCAACGCAAGAGCGCCCTGCGCGAGCGACACGTCGCGGCTCAACAGGATGGTCGCGAGCGTCGAGCCGAGCGCCACCGTGACGACGAGGTCGAAAGCATTCATCTTCGACAACGTCCGCTTGCCCGAAACCCGCAGGAACAGAACGAGGCTCAGGTACGCCAGGACGCCGATCACGGCCGTTCGCGCCAGCACCGACCAGCTTTGGAAGAAGGCTTCGGACATCGTTCAGCCACGATAGCGCCCGTCGCCGAACCGTGCCAGCCTCGTGCTGCTGTAGACTGTGCTCCTGGCCGCGGAACTCGCGCCGGTTCCGGCGCCGATCCGCGACCCGCCGATGCGCGCGAAGCGTGCTCGGGCGCCACTTTTCGGGAGGCCAGATGCGTCACGACGGAAATCGGACTGCACCCGCCGATCTGCCCATCCGCTGCGCCTGCGGCACGGTGACGGGCGTGCTGCGCGGCGCGACGCCGCAGCGCGGCATCCACGCCGTCTGCTACTGCGACGACTGCCAGAGCTTCGCGCACTTCCTCGGCCGGCCCGGCGACGTGCTCGACGAGCACGGGGGCACCGAGGTTTTCCAGACTTCGCCGGCACGGCTCGAGATCGAGACCGGCGCGGACAAGATCGCGCTGATGCGGCTGCGGCCGAAAGGCCTCTTTCGCTGGTACACGAGCTGCTGCCGCACCGCGATCGGTAACACCCTGCCGAACGGCCGCATGCCGTTCGTCGGGCTGATCCACTCGTGCATCGCGGCCGGGCCCGCGGAGCGGGACGCCGCGCTCGGACCCGTCCGCGCCCGCGTCATGAGCCGCTATGCGAAGGGCGACATCAGCGGACTCGACGCTGACCGGAAGTTTCCGCTGACGATGATTCCGCGCATCGCGCGGGTGCTGCTCTCCGCGCGGCTCCGCGGCGATCACAAGCGCTCGCCGTTCTTCGCGCCCGATGGCGCGCCCGTGGCGGAACCGCTCGTGCTCGACGCGCAGCAGCTCGGCGCCGTCGAGAAGGCTCGCGACGAGCCGCGGCACGACACCTGATTCGCAGCCGCATGCCTCGGGCGATGCAGGCGGCCGCCGCATGCCGTTGACGGCGCATCTGCGCCGGCACGTTCCGGAGCTGGTGCGGCTCGCCGTGCCGGCGACCGCTTCGCGGCTCGGCCTGCTCGCGATGAGCTTCGTCGACACGGTCATGGTCGGCCGCTACGCGACGGCCGAGCTCGCATGGCTGTCGCTCGCAAACCGCTCCGTGATCATGTTCCTGCTGATTTTCTCGATCGGTTTGCTGATGGGCGTGCTCGTCATGACGTCGACGGCCTACGGCGGCGGCGACCGCCGTGCAGCCGGCCGCGTCTGGCGCCGCTCCGTCCCCTACGCCGCCGCAATCGGCCTCGTCATGGCGTCGCTGACGGCGCTTGCGCCATGGCTGATGGACCTGCTCGCCGCCGACGACGTGATCGCGGCGCAGTCGGCGCGCATCGTGCTGATCCTCGGCTTCGGCCTGCCGGCGCACCTGATCTTCTTCTGCTCGACGGCATTTCTCGAAGGCATTCGGCGGCCATACGTGCCGATGCTGATACTGCTCGCCGCCAACGCGCTGAACGTCCTGCTGGACTACGCGCTGATTTTCGGCCGGCTCGGCGCGCCAGAGCTCGGCGCCGAAGGCTCCGCCTGGACGACGACGGCCGTGCGCTGGTCCATCGCGGCGCTCGCCGTCTCATACATATGGTTCGCGCCGTCGATGCAGCGCTTCGGTGTCCGTCTGCCTCACGGCCAGCGCTGGCGAAGCTGGTCCCGCCAGCGTGCTATCGGTTATGCGTCCGCGATCAGCATCGGCACGGAGGTCGGCGCGTTCGCCGGCCTCGCCGTCATCGCAGAGCGGCTCGGAGCGCTTCAGCTCGCGGGACAGGAGATCGTCTTCAACGTGCTCGGGGTGCCGTTCATGCTCGCGGTCGGCATCGGCGCGGCGACGGCGGTACGCGTCGCGATTGCACACGGCCGCGGGGACCCCGCCGAGACGGCCGCGGCGGGCTGGATCGGCTTCGGCACGGCGGCCCTCGTGCTCGGCGTCGGCGCCGGCGTCATCGCGCTGTTCCCCGAAACGATCTTCGCGCTTCACTCGAACGACCCGGAGCTCGCGGCCATCGCGATCCCGGCCATCGCCTTCGTCGCCTTCGTCACGATCTTCGACGGCGAGCAGGCGACGATCACGATGGGCCTGCGCGGGCTCGGCGAGACATGGTGGCCGACAGCCATTCAGGCGGTCGCGTATCTCGGGCTGATGCTGCCGTTGTCGTGGTATCTGGCCATCGGGCTCGATCGGGGACTGATCGGGCTGCTGGAGGCGACGCTGACGGCGAGCGCGTTCTCGGTCGGCGCGCAGAGCCTGAGGTTCTGGTGGTTGAGCCGGCGTAGCCCCTAGGGAAGCTAGCGGGGCACACGGCGGAGAGGCGCCGGTGACTTTCAGGCCCGCCGAGTGATCACGTCCGCCTCGCCTGGACCGCTCCGGCGAGCGAGCCATGCCAGGCCGAGGAACAGGATCAGCCACAGGCCGGTGCGAAACGCCATCGCGCGCAGGCTTTCTACGGCGACCGCGCCTCCGGCGGCGAAGACATAGCCGATACCGGCCAGCACGAGCAGGTTCAGCACGAAGATCGCGAGCGAGGCGCGCTTGCCCAGCACGACGCTGCGCCACGTGAGGATGCCGGCCGCCGCGTAGACGACACCCATGGTCGTGTTGAAGACGAGCAGCGGGCGAAAGACGACGTATCCCGGATCGGCGCCGCCGAGCACGCGCCCGCCCGCCAGCACGGTGACGAGCCCGAAAGCGATCGCCGCGATCGCGATCAGTCTCTGCGCAAGTCTCGCGCGTGAAGGGTTATCGTTCATCAAGAGCACGGAATCCACGTTGTTGTCGTTCCTCTCGGATCAGCGCGGACCGTCGGAGCGGTGCGCGCCGCTGTTTCCGCCCCCGACAGTGGGTCGGAGATCGCCACAGCTCGATGATTCGTTCGCTCAATCAACCCTGCTGATCGCCAACTTAGCCGCATGGTTTCGGGCCCGACAGTCCGTAGTTCCCGAAGGCGCTATGAAGCTCAGCGACGCTGCGCGGGCCGCGCGGTTCTGGCCCGCAAGTACCCTTTGCGGCTACGATACCGGCCATGACCAAGACCGTCGCCCAAGCGGCTGCAGCGGCTTTGCTGTTACTGTTCGCGCACGATGGCTTCGCCGCCGGCGATGCCGATCGGGGTAAAGCCCTTTACGCCGTCTGCGCGACGTGCCATGGCCCGCAAGCCCGGGGCATGCAGGAGATGAACGCCCCCGCGCTCGCCGGCCGGGAGGAGTGGTACCTGATCCGTCAGCTGCAAAATTTCAAGTCCGGCATCCGCGGCGGCAACCCGAAGGATACTTACGGCCTGCAAATGGCGCCGATGGCTCAGGTGCTGGCGGACCAGCAGGCGATCGAGGACGTCGCGGCATATCTGCGCAGCCTGGGCGATTAGCTGAAGCTCACAATCTGATGCGAGTGGGTGCCGCGTGCGCTGGAGCCGCTCGCCTGCCGACGAGTACATCGTACGAAGGGGGACGGACATGCCGACGGAAGACACGCTGCCGAGACGGGATTTCCTGAAGAACGGCCTCGCCGCCGGCGGCGCCGCCGCAACCGCCAGCATGCCCTTCTGGTCGAAGCTGGCGCTGGCTCAGGGCGAGGTGCTCGTGCCGTTCACGGACGTGCCGGAGGGCTTCACCGCGCCGCCGGTCACGCCCGGCGGGTTTCACTTCCTCGATACGCGGCACATCGAGACTTTCTACACGCCCGCCGACGACTTCTATATCGTCCAGCATTACAACCAGCCGGAGATTGCGGAAAACGATTATCGGCTGCGCGTCACCGGCATGGTGGATCGCCCCGCGGAGATCACCCTCGCCGAGTTGAAGAGCCTCCGCAAAGTCGAGATCGACGCGGGCTTCGAATGCGGCGGCAACAACCGGGGTATCTTCCACGGCCTGATCGGCAACGCCCGCTGGGGCGGC
>JAFGNC010000028.1 GCA_016927175.1 Gammaproteobacteria bacterium
GTGCGACATGTGTCGCAAAAACTTGTTCTTCTCCTCGGTGGACTCCTTGAGCCGGTGCCGCAGCCACTCGAGCTGCCGCCCGAGCGTCGCGATGTCGCGCGGGCCGGTGACGGCGATGCTGTGGCTGAAGTCGCCGCTGCCGAGCTCGCGGATCGCGCGGTCCACCTGCCGCAGCGGGCGGCCGACCAGCACCAGGAAGAACAGGATCAGCACGATCGTGCCGGGAATCAGCGCCGCGGACTGCCACATCAGCGCCTGCTGCGCCTCGCGGGTGCTGTCCTGCAGCGCGTTCAGCTGCATGTTGCGCGCCATGCGCATGCCCTGGGAGATGTTGCGCGCCGCGTCGTTCATCGCGCGAAAGCCGTTGACGACGATCTCGAGCGCCTGCTCGGACGGCGCATTGCGGGCGAGCACGGCGCGCATGTCCTCGGCGGATTTCTCGAGCTGCTGCAGCTGCGCGACGACGGCCGGGTCCTGCGGCATCGACAGCAGCACGCGCACGCTTTCCTTCAGCGCGGCCTGATCGCTGTCGTACAGCGCGAGCAGCTCCTCCTCGCGCAGCACCAGGTACTGGCGCGCGTTGCGCTCGAGGTTGGTCAGCAGGCTCTGCACGCGCTGGTTCTCGACGGACGTCGTCGCGCTCTCGCCGGCGACCGCCTCGCTCTCCGCCGCGAGCTGGCCGAGCTTCAGCGCCGCGTTGCCGATCGCGATCAGAAGGGGCAGCGTGACGAGCGCGAGCGCCACCAGGACCAGGCCGAGCAGCGTTCGTGGCCGCCCGATCCTCACGGCTGCGCGTCCGTCGCGTCGCTGACGAGCCTCGGTCTCAAGCCGACCAGTACCCCGCGGCCAGTTTGCGTTCCCAGTTCAGCGAGCTCGAGACGATCGTCTCGAGATCGTCGTAGCGCGGCGTCCAGCCGAGCGCCGAGCGGATCCTCGACGCCTCCGCGACCAGCACCGGAGGGTCCCCGGGGCGGCGCGGCTCTTCCTTCTTGTTCAACGTCTGGCCCGACACCTTCTCGACGGTCGCGAGAAGCTCACGCACGCTGTAGCCGCGGCCGTAGCCGCAGTTCAGCGTCGTCGACTCGCCGCCGTCGCGCAGGTAGTCGAGCGCCTTCAGATGCGCCGACGCGAGATCCTCGACGTGGATGTAGTCGCGGACGCCGGTGCCGTCTGGCGTGTCGTAGTCGGTGCCGAAGATCGACACATGCGGGCGCTTGCCGACGACGGCCTCGCAGGCGACCTTGGTCAGCAGCGTGGCCTTCGGCGTCGACTGACCGATCCGCCCCTCGGGGTCGGAGCCCGCCACGTTGAAGTAGCGCAGCGCGACGTAGTTCATCGGCTCGACGGCCGCGACGTCGCGCAGCATCCATTCCGTCATCAGCTTCGACGTGCCGTAGGGGTTGATCGGCGCCGTCGGCGTGTCCTCGGCCGCGCGCCCGCTCTGCGGAATGCCGTAAACGGCCGCCGTCGACGAGAACACGAAATTCCGGACGCCGGCGCGGCGCGCGAAGTCGATCAGCGTGCGGCTCGCGCAGGTGTTGTTCCGATAGTATTTCAGCGGATCGGCGACGGACTCGGGAACGATCGTGTGCGCCGCGAAGTGCATGACGGTGTCCACGGGGAAGCGGTTGAACAACCCGTCGAGACATTCCCTGTCACCGGTGTTGCCGACGACGAGCTCGCCGTAGAGCACGGCCTGCCTGAAACCGGTGGAGAGGTCGTCGAGGACGACGACGTTCTCGCCGGCTTCGCCGAGCTGGCGCACCACGTGCGAGCCGATGTAGCCCGCGCCGCCGGTCACGAGTATCGTCTTTCGGCTCATATTCTCCCTAACGAGTCGACATAATCCAGTCGGCCGGAGTCTAACAGGTCCCGTCGGGCGCCAACGTCGGCCGAACGCCGCGGCGGCGGGGCCGGCAGCGAACGCTGAAAGCCGGAGTATGCACGAGCACCGCCGCCGGCAAACCGGCCGCGAGTCTCGCTTTTTCGTCCTATGCGCCCTGGTCTCGGTCCGGCCAGCCGTCGCCCGAATCGGACAGATGCGCGGTAGCGCGCGCTCAAGATACCATCCCGGGCCGGATCTCAGTATTTTATCCGGTCACGCGGCCCCATTCGCGGGGCGTCAGGCAGGAGCACGCATGCAAGGGACCGCCTCGTGATGCCGGAGACGCGGCTGCGCCGCTCACGTCGGCTGCCTGCCAGGCTGCGCGGCACGCTCGCGGCGGCCGGCGCCGCGCTGCTCGCCGCGTGCGGCGGCGGAGGGGGTGGGGACGGCGGCGGTGGCGGCGGAAGCGGCGATGCCAACGCGGCACCGGTGCCGGGCCAGGTCGTCGTCAGCGGCACGGTCACTTTCGACTACGTCCCGATCGTGCTGGATCGCGGCATCCCGAAGCTCGGCTACACGGCGACGGTGCCGCGGCCGGCCCGGGGCGTCACGGTACAGGCCGTGGACGGCGCGTCGGGCGGCGCCGAGGTGCTCGCCTCCGCGACGACCGACGAAGCCGGCCGCTACGCGCTGACGCTCACGCCCGACACGAGCGGCCTCCGCGTGCTGGTCCGCGCCGAGATGCTGCGCGACGGCACGCCCGGCTGGGATTTCCGCGTCGTGGACAACACGCAGGGCGACGCGCTGTACGTGCTCGAGAGCGAGGAGCTCGCGACGGGGCGCACCGATCAGACGCTCGATCTGCACGCGGCTTCCGGCTGGGACGGCTCCGCCTACACCGAGCCGCGCGCGGCCGCGCCGTTCGCGATCCTCGACGCGGTGCACGAGTCGGCGGCCGTCGTGCTCGACGCCGCGCCGGACATGATCTTCCCGCCGCTCGCGCTGCACTGGAGCCCGGACAACGCGCCGACCCGCGGCGACGGCGGGCTGCCGGATTTCGCGACGGGCGAGATCGGCTCGAGCCTTTTCATCCCGAACGTCGGCATCTACGTGCTCGGCTCGGCCGACAGCGATACGGACGAGTACGACCGGCACGTGATCGCGCACGAGTGGGGGCACTACCTCGAGTTCGCGATCTCGCGCTCGGACAGCATCGGCGGTCCGCACACCCGCGGCGATCAGCTCGACATGCGCACCGCTTTCAGCGAGGGCTTCGCGAACGCGTTCTCCGGCATCGCGCTCGGCGACACGGTATACAAGGACACGCTGGGACCGGGGCAGTCGTCGGGTTTCCTGTTCGACGTCGAGGGGCCGTTCTACCCCGGCACGACGTCGGCCACGCACGCGAATCCGCACCCGGGCTGGTTCAGCGAGGAGTCGGTTCACGAGCTGATCTACGACCTCTACGACGCCGCGCCCGACATCGGCGAGGACACGCTCGCGCTCGGGCTCGCGCCGCTGTTCGAGGCGCTCGCCGGCCAGCACGGCGACAGCGAGGCGCTGACCAGCATCTTTCCGTTCGTGCGGGCGCTGAAGGAAGCGCACCCGGAAGAGCAGGCGCGGATCGACACGCTCGTCGGCGTGCACGACATCGAGCCGGTCGAGGATCATTTCGGCACGGGCGAGGACAACGGCGGCACGCCGACCAACGGCGACGGCGGCGGTCTGATCGGCGGCGCGACCGGCGGGACGCAGGATTCCGACGTGCTGCCGATCTACAACGACGTCGTCGTCAACGGCGCGCCGGTCGAAGTGTGCAGCACGGACGACTACCGCAGCGAGGACACGGGCTCCGTGAACAAGCTCGGCTCGCGCGCGTTCCTGCGCCTGACGGCGTCGGGGGGCGTGCACACGTTCACGGCGTCGACGACCGTCGTGCCGGACGGCGCGTCGGCGGACCCGGACATGCGCCTGCACCGCCGCGGCGTGATTCACGTATCGGACGAGTCGCCGGAGGACGCCGCCCCCGTCTGCGCGGCGAACGGTGTGTCCGAGCAGTGCGAAACCTTCTCCCGCGAGCTCGAGCCGGGCCAGCACGTTCTGGAGGTCTACGAATGGACGAATACCTCGAGCAGCAGCGAGTTCCCGCCGATCGGGCGAACGTGCTTCGACGTGACGATCACGCAGTGACGCACAAGCCCTTGCATGTCGCAGTTCTCCTTGCCGCCGCCACGGCCGCGGCGCTGGCGGGCTGCGCGCCGGGCACGGACGACGGCGGCGCGAACGGCGCGGATTCAGCCGCGGCACCGGCCCGTGAGGCGGCTGTGTCGTCGCCGACTTCCGGCGCGGCTCGGTCGACGCCGCGCTCCGCTGCGGCTGCCGCGGAAGATGCGGCCGCCGCCGCGCAGGCCAAGCCCGTCGCCGCGCTCGGCCTGTCGTACGACGTGCCGGGCGTCGGGCAGCTCGGCGTGCCGCTGGTGCTGCGCGTCTCGCTGCGGCCGCCGTCGCCGGTCGAGGACGCGACCGTGCTCGTCACGGCCGATGAGGGTCTCTACGTCGATCCGGCGGCCGCGAGCTTCAGCGCCGCGGCGGTCAGCGCCGACGCTCCGGCCGACTGGTCGGTCGAGATCACACCGACCGGCGAGGGCCGCCATCTGATCCGGATCCATGCCGAAGGCCTGATCGACGGCGTCCGGCAGGCGCGCAGCGTCGTGGCCCCGGTCCGCGTCGGCACGGCGCCGGACAAGGACCAGGACGCCGCGACACAGGCGGCGCCGGATGCGGGGGGGGCCGCCGGTTCGACGCCGGAAGCGGCACCGGCCGGCGAAGCCGCCGGGTCGACGCCGGAAGCGGCAACGGCCGGGGAAGCCGCCGGGTCGACGCCGGATGCGGCGCCGGAGGCCGGGGAAGCCGCCGGATCGACACCGGATGCGGCGCCGGAGCCCCGGGAAGGTGCCGAGGCGGTGGCGGGCGAGGCCGCGCCGGCGCCCGACGCGCGGGCGGCGGCGAAGGCCGCCGAGGCGTCCGCCGTGCCGCCGGCCGACGGCGGCGCGGCCGCCGAAACCGAAGTTCGTCTGCCCGCCGCCGGGCGGCGCTGACACCCGCGACCCCTAAACGAGAGTTCGTTCACGGCGCCCCGGCCGCGACAGTTCTTATGATTTGCCTCCCGAATTCAGGCTGGCGCCGAAGCTCGATTCCGGAAGAGGAGGGCAGCGGCGCCAGATTAGCTCCGCATGGCGAAAGACGTCCTGAAGCGCCGCATCGCAGAAGCGCTATCCCATGCTTCTTCCCGGGACGCGTTGGCGACGATCCTGCGGGATGTGAGCGGGGAAGAGCATCCGGCGCTGCCGTCGGCGGCCGTCGTCGAGCTCCCGGCCCCGCTGCTGGTGCCGCCGGCGGCGGCGCCCGAGCACGTCGACTGCGAGTCGGCGGCTCGCGTCACGAGCGACATGGGAGCCGCTGAGCCGAATCTCGCCGCGCCGGCCGACCGCGAGTCCGTCCCCGCGACGGCGCGCGGCGCACGTGACGGGCATGCCTCGCCCGACGCCGAGCCGCTGCCCGACGCGGACGTCGCGCGCGTGCTGCAGGAGGCCGCCGACGACGTTGCGGAATCCGAGGCCGACGGCACACCGGCCGGCGCGGCGCCCGAAGATGCGTCGATCGACGACACGTCGCTGCAGGCGATCCTCGACAACGTCAAGGACGGTATCGTCACGGTAGACGTCGACGGCCGCGTGCTCAGCGTGAACTCGGCCGCGGCACGGCTGTTCGCCGGCTCCGCCGAAGCCATGCTGGACCGCCCGATCGCGAGCCTGATCCCGGCACTGGATCCCGCGGACGGCGGTCTCGCGACACTGGCCGAGCGCTCCGACGATACGATCGTCGACCTGTCGCCGACGCTGCTCGAGGGCTTGCGCGCCGACGGCGGGTCGTTCATGGCGGAGGTCACGGTCAGCGCCGCCGCGCGGCGCGGCTACGAGTTCTACGTGCTGTGCATGCGCGACGTCACGGAGCGGCAGCAGAACGAGCAGGCGCTGCGCGACAGCGAAGCGCGCTACCGGGCGCTGGTCGAGAACGCGCCGGAGGCGATCCTGGTGTTCGACGTCGATGCGGAGCGTTTCATCGACGCCAACGAGAACGCCGCGAAGCTGTTCAAGTACACGCGGGAGCAGCTGCTCGAGGTCGGCCCGCGCGCGATCAGCCCGGTGACGCAGTCGGACGGCCTGCCGTCCTTCGGGCTCGTGCGCGGCTACGTCGATCGCGCGCTGAAGGGCTGCAGCCCCGTTTTCGAATGGCTGCACGTCAACGCGGACGGCGAGGAAATTCCGTGCGAGGTGCGCTTCATCCGCCTGCCCTCCTCGAACCGCAGGCTGATCCGCGCAAGCGTCATCGACATCACGTCGCGCCGGCGCGCGGACGTGCTCGCATACGGCGAGCGGCGGGTGCTCGAGCTGATCGCGGCGAACGCGCCGCTCGAGCGCACGCTGCAGGCGGTCGTGCGGCTGGTCGAGCAGATGTATCCGGAGCTGCACGCGGCGCTGATGCTGCTCGCGCCGGACCGCACGCGGCTCACGCTCGCCGCCTGCGGCTCGCTGCCGCCGGCGCTCGAGGACGCGCTGACGGAGGTCCTGGCGCGGCGCGACTCGTGCGCCTGCACGTCGGCCGTCGATCTCGGCCGCCAGGTCGTGGTCAGGGACATGCTGAAGGATCCGCTGTGGGCGGGCCTGCGCGGTGTCGTCGAGAGCTGCGGCGTCCGCGCATGCTGCTCGACGCCGATCGTGACCGCGGGCGACCGCATCCACGGCACGCTGGCCGTGTACTGGTCGGCGCAGCGCGGGCCGACGACGGAGGAGCTCGACCTCGTGACGCGGCTGACGCAGCTCGCGGGCATCGCGATCCGCCGCAAGCAGGACGAGGCGGCGCTGCGCGACAGCGAGGCGCGGTATCGGGGGCTTTTCGACAACGTCGTCGACGGGGTTTTCCAGACGACGGTCGAGGGCGAGCTGCTTTCGATCAACCCGGCGCTGATGCGCATGCTCGGCCTGCCCCCGGACGAGCCGCTCGACGGCCTGAACATCGTCGACTTCTACGCCGACCCGCGTGACCGCGAGCGGCTGCTGGCGGCCGTGTCCTCTTCGGGCACGGTCCGCGACTTCGAGTACCGGCTGCAGCGCCGGGGCGGCAGCACGATCATCGTCGTCGAGAACTCGCGGCTCGTGCGCGACGACGAGGGCCGCGCGCTGTATCTCGAAGGCACGATTACCGACATCACGCAGCGCAAGGCGGCCGAGCGCGCGCTGGCCCGCGAGAAGGAGCGGGCGCAGGTCACGCTGAAGTCGATCGGCGACGCCGTCGTGACGACCGACGCGACCGGCCTGATCGATTACCTGAACCCGGTGGCCGAGCAGCTGACCGGCTGGAAGCGGCACGACGCGCAGGGCAAGCGCATCGAGGAGGTCATCCAGCTGACGGACGAGGAGACCGGCGAGCCGGTCGAGCCGCCGGTGCTGCGCTGCCTCGCGGAAGGGCGCACGCTCGCGGCCGCGGCGAACGTGGTGCTGTGGCATCGCGAGGGCTCCTCGCTCGCGATCCAGGATTCCGCGGCGCCGATCCAGGACCGCAGCGGCCACATGATCGGCGCCGTCATGGTGTTCCACGACGTCAGCCAGGAGCGCCAGCTGCACCGCAAGCTGACCTACTACGCGAGCCACGACTCGCTGACCGGCTTCATCAACCGCCGCGAGTTCGAGGAAAGGCTGTCCGCGGCCGTTCGCGCCGTGCAGCACGACGGCGCGGTGCCGTATGCGCTGCTGTATCTCGATCTCGACCAGTTCAAGGTGGTCAACGACAC
>JAFGNC010000186.1 GCA_016927175.1 Gammaproteobacteria bacterium
GACCCCGCCGCCGTGCAGGCCATCGTAGAGGACACGCGCCGCGCCGTCGAAGCGCGCCTGGAAGCCGGAGCGGCCGGCGCCGGAACGCCCCCAGCTGCATCAGGAGGAACCGCGGTGACCAACGAGGCTCGACAGACCGGCAGCGCCGAAATCGACATCGACCAGTTTCTGAAGATCGACCTGCGCGTCGCGCGCGTGGTCAAGGCCGAGCTCGTCGAAGGCGCCGACAAGCTGCTGAAGCTGACGCTCGACGCCGGCGGCGACACGCGCACGGTGTTCGCGGGCATCCGCGGCGCCTACGAGCCGGCCGAGCTCGAGGGGCGGCTCGTCGTGCTGGTCGCGAACCTGAAGCCGCGCAAAATGCGCTTCGGCACGTCCGAAGGCATGATTCTCGCGGCCAGCGGCGACGGCACGGGTGTCTACCTGCTGCGGCCGGACGACGGCGCCGAGCCGGGCATGCGGGCGCGCTGAGGTTCATCCGCGCAGCCACGCGGAAGGCGGGTCATGGAACTGCTGCTGATCATCATCGCCGCGGCGCTGGTCAACAACTTCGTGCTGGTCCAGTTCCTCGGGCTCTGCCCGTTCATGGGCGCGTCGCGGCGAGTCGAAGGCGCGGTCGGCATGGGGCTCGCGACGGGGCTCGTGCTGACGACGGCGTCCGGCCTCAGCTACCTGGTCGACCGCTTTCTGCTGACGCCTTTCGGGCTCGAGCACCTGCGGCTGCTCGGTTTCATCCTGGTCATCGGCGCGGCCGTGCAGCTGACGGAGCTGCTGATTCGCAGGCTGTCGCCGATGCTGCACCGCGTGCTGGGGCTGTACATCCCGTTGATCGCGAGCAACTGCGCCGTGCTCGGCGTCGCGCTGTTGAACTCCGCGGCGAGCCGCAGCCTGGTCGCGGCCCTGTTCTATGGCGCCGGCGCGGCGCTCGGCTTCGGCATCGTGCTCGCGATGCTCGGAGGCCTGCGCGAGCGACTCGAGCACGCCGACGTGCCGCGCCCGTTCCGCGGCCACGCCATCGCCTTCGTCACTGCGGGTATCATGTCCCTCGCATTCCTCGGATTCGCCGGCTTCGCCCGGCTCTGACTCGAGCGCGCCGCCGCCGGTATTTCACCGATGATCGCGTCACCCCTGATCGGCATCCTCGTGCTCGCCGGGCTCGCACTGGCGCTTTCGGCTGCGCTGGTGCTCGCGGCGCGCTGGCTCGGCGGCGGCGAAGACGACGCGGTCGAGCGTGTCGAGCGGCTGCTGCCGCGCATCCAGTGCGCGCAATGCGGCTACGCCGGATGCCGGCCCTACGCAGAAGCCATCGTGAGCGGCGACGCGGACATCAACCGGTGCCCGCCGGGCGGTGAGCGCACGATCCGCGAGCTCGCCGGACTGCTCGGCCGCGAGCCGGTGGCTCTCGACGCGAGCCTCGGCGAAGCCAGCATGGACCGCGTCGCCCGTATCGACGAGGCGATCTGCATCGGCTGCAATCTGTGCGTCAAAGCCTGTCCCGTCGACGCGATCGCGGGCATTCCGCACGCGATGCACACCGTCATCGAGCGGCACTGCACGGGCTGCGAGCTGTGTCTGCCGCCCTGTCCCGTCGACTGCATCAGCCTGGTCGCGCGCGGCGCCCGCGTCGACGCGCCCTCGGCGGCGACAGAGAAAAGGGGTCAGGGCCCTTTTCCGCACGAAAAGGGCCCTGACCCCTTTTTCGGCAGCCCCCCTCAGAAGGTGTAACCACGCCGCCGGCGCCGCGCGGAGCCGAATTGTCCGCGCCGCGCGGGGCCGCGGTTCCGCTGCCGCGGCCTTGTTACAATCGAGCGACGCATCGCCGGCCGCACGTGGCTCGCAGGCCGCGCAGCCGTCGAATCAACGCTTCTGCAACGAGGAGACGCGGTATGAACCGGTTACTGTCCGTCCTGATCGCCGCTACGGCGGCCGCAGCCCAGCCGCTCGCTGCCCAGCAGCAGGATTCCGAGGACACCGCCGTCGCAACTTTCGCGGGCGGCTGTTTCTGGTGCGTCGAGGAGGCCTTCGACAAGGTCGACGGCGTGCTCTCCACGACGTCGGGCTATATCGGCGGCGACGTGCCCGATCCGAGCTACGAGCAGGTGTCGCAGGGCAATACCGGCCACGCCGAGGCGGTACGCATCGAGTACGATCCGGAGACCGTCTCGTATCAGGCGCTGCTCGACACCTTCTGGCACAACATCGATCCGCTCGACGCCGGCGGGCAGTTCTGCGACCGCGGCGACCAGTATCGCAGCGCGATCTTCTACCACGACGAACGGCAGAAAGAGCTTGCACAGCAGTCGAAACGGCAGCTGGAGGAGCGCGGCGTGCTGCCCGGCGGAATCGTGACGGAGATCGTCCCCGCAACCGAGTTCTACGCGGCCGAGGATTATCACCAGGACTACTACGAGCACAACGCGCTGCGGTACGAGTTCTACAAGTTCACGTGCGGACGGCCGTCGCGGCTCGAAGAGCTGTGGGGCGAGAAATAACGACCGTGCCGGGCGATGCCGCAGAAGAAGCGGCGCCGAACGCTTCCGCCCGGACGCGACTCCTGAAGCTGCTGCAGCTCGCCGTATCGGTCGGCGTCCTCGTCCTGTTCTGGCTCGTCTATCCCGGGGTCCTGCTCGCCTTCGCCGGCGTTGCCGGCCTGTGTTACCTCGTCGCGTCCGTGGCCGCGATGCGGGACCGGATCGTCGGCATCTGGCTCGCATTTGCGTTCAGCCTGCTGACGATGCTCTTTTCAGGCTGGGGCGTGTACCGGTACCTCGACAACGGCTTCGACTACCTGGCGGGCAATTTCGATGGCCGCGCCGGCGTCTACTGGCCCGCGTATCTGTTCCTGCTGGTCGCCGCCGGCTCGATCGCCGTCGTCGTGCTTCACGCGCTTTCGTGGCGCTGGATGCTGCGCCCGCGGCAGCGCATCGCCGGCTGATTCTCCGGTCGAGCCCTCACACCGACAGCGGATCCGGATCCAGCCGCCCGGTGCTGTCGCCGAGAGCGTCGAGGTGCACGCCGACCTTGTCCAGCACCGTCAGCAGCAGATTGGTCATCGGCGTATCGTCCGGATAGCGCACGTGCTGCCCGGTGGCGATCCTGCCGCCGAGGCTTCCGACCAGCAGGCAAGGCAGGTCCGCGTGGCGGTGCAGGTTGCCGTCGCCCATGCCGCTGCCGTACACGATCAGGCTGTGGTCGAGCAGGCTGCCGTCGCCTTCCGGCGTCGCCGCGAGCTTCTCGAGGAACTCCGCGAACAGCTGAACGTGATACGTGTCGATCCTCGTTTTCTTGTCGATCAGGCCCGGGTCGTCCCTGTGATGCGAGACGTTGTGATGCCCTTCCGGCACGCCGATGTTCGGGTAGCTCAGGCCCGACAGCTCGCGTGCCATGATCATGCTGAAGACGCGGGTCACGTCGGCGCGGAACGCGAGCGCCTGCAGGTCGAACATCAGCCGCGTGTGTTCCTCGTACGTGTCGGGGATGCCGGTCGGGCGGTCCGGCAGCTCGAGCTCCTTGCCGCCGCGCGCCTCCGCGCTCTGAATGCGGCGCTCGATCTCGCGCACCGAGTCCAGGTACTCGTCGAGCTTGCGGAAATCGCCGGGGCCGAGGCTCTTCGCGAGAGCCGCTGCCTCCTGCCTGACGGAGTCGAGGATGCTGCCCGTGACCTTCGCGCGCGCAAGGCGCGCCTCGCTCGAGCCGCCGTCGCCGAAAAACCGCTCGAAGACGATGCGCGGATGCGTCTCGGCCAGGTTCGGCGTGGCGTCGTTGCGCCATGACACGGTGTTCACGTAGAAGCAGTCGCCGGAATCGCACGCGCCCTGCATGGGCGGGTCCACGCTGAGCTCCATCGACGGCAGCGGCGAGTCGGCGCCGATCTTGCGGGCGGCGAGCTGGTCCGCCGTCGTCGCGAGCTTGACCTCCACGCCCGGCCGCGTGCGGTCGTAAGCGTGCACGCCGGTCAGCCATGCGGCGGAGGACCGCGGGTGATCGCCGGTGCCGTCGCCTTTCGTGTCCGCTTCGCGGTGCGCGAGACCGGTCAGCACGTTCAGGTGGCTGCGGACACCCGCGAGGGGTTTCAGATTCGGCGTCAGCTCGAAGTCCCTGCCCTGCTTCGTCGGGTTCCAGTGCGCGTGCACGATGCCGTTCCCGGCATAAACGAAGCCGAGCCTCGGCGGTGCGGTCGGCGCGTCCGCCGCAAAGGCCGGGATCATCGAGTCGAGCAGCGGCAGGGCCAGACAGGTGCCTGCGCCGCGCAGAAAAGTACGCCGGTCGACGGCCTTCTTCGTCACGAACATCGCTCAACCCTCTATCGATTGCGTATCGGCCGCTACGGCCGGGGTCCGTTCTGCAGGCTCGTTACGCTTCGTCGGCCGAATCGGCTCCGCATCTTCGGCCGGCGCCTGCCGCATCCGGAACGGCACACTCTGCACGACGCCCCGTACGAGGGACGCGAAGGTGTAGTCGTCCGCCGCAGCCTCGCGGACGATCTTTCGCACGGCCGGCTTGTCGAAATACTGCACGTTCCGGCCGAGCGCGTACATCAGAAGCTTCTCGGTCACGGCGCCGACGAACCTCTCCGGGTCGCGAAGCAGCAGCTGTTCGACCCCCTCGACGCCGTCGACCTCGGTGCCGTCCGGCAGCAGACTCGCCGCTTCGATCGGCAGGCCGCCCTCGGCGTCCCGCCAGCGGCCGATCGCGTCGAAATGCTCGAATGCGAAACCGATCGGGTCCATCTGCGCGTGGCAGCTCGCGCACTCCGGATTCTCGCGGTGAGCGGCCATCGCCTCGCGCAGCGTCGTCGTCGCGCGCTCGGATGCGGGCTCCGCATCGAGCGCCGGCACGTTCGGAGGCGGGGGCGGGGGCGGCGACGCGAGCAGGTTGTCGAGCACGTACTTGCCGCGGAGCACGGGCGACGTCCGCGTCGGATACGAGGTCAGGGTCAGGATGCTGCCATGCCCCAGCAGGCCGCCCCGCGGGCTGCCCGCGGGAAGCGCGACGCGCCGGAAGTGGCTGCCCTTGACGAACGGAATGCCGTAATGCTCGGCGAGCCGCTCGTTGACGAACGTGTAGTCGGCCGTGATCAGCTCGAGCACACTGCGCTCCTCGCGCAAAACGCTCCCGACGAACAGCTTCGTCTCCTCGAGGAAAGCGTCACGCAGACCTTCGTCGAAATCCCGGAACAGGAAAACGTCCGGTTCCTTGAGCTCGAGGTCGCGCAGGAAAAGCCACTGAGCGGCGAAGTCCTCGACGAGCGCGTCGGCACGGGGGTCTGCGAGCATCCGCTCGACCTGTGCGTCCAGCACGTCGTCCTCGCTCAGTCGGCCGGAAACCGCAAGCTCGAGCAGCTCCTCGTCCGGCAGGCTGCTCCACAGGAAGAACGACAACCGCGACGCGAGCTCGATCGGAGCGACCTCGAACGCCTCGCCGGGCGCGGCGTTTTCCGGTACCCGCTCGACGCGATACAGAAACTGCGGGCTCACGAGAAGGCGCTCGAGCACACGTTGAACGCCGGTGTCGAAGCTTCCCTCGGCCCTGCCCGCCTCGTAGAACGGAAACAGGGCGTCGACGTCGGCCTCTTCCACCGGGCGCCGATAGGCCTGCCGCGCGAGGCTCGCGATGATTTCGCGTGCGCACGGGGCTTCCTCCTCGGCACTGACGGGCTCGCAGACGAAAATGCGGTCGCGGCTCGGAGTGCTGCCGGGGCCCGTCGGGTCGTGCGGACCGCTGATCGTCACGAGCTCGATCGCGGGCAGCGTGCCACGGCCCCGCCGCTGCACGCGCACCGTCGATTCGTCGATCGCGAGCGTACGCCGCACGAATGTCACGCCGACCTCGTGCGGCCCCGCGCTGACCGGCACCGGGAACTCGAGCGTCTCACCGGCGAATCCTCGCACCTCGCCCTCGCCGATCCAGCCCGACGCGACGCGCTCGCCGTCGATCGTGATCTCGATCTCGTGCGGCTCGCGCGCGGCGCGCTCCATCTCGATGTGAAACACGTACTCCGCGTCGAGCGGAAAGTAATCCTCGACGAGAAGGCCGCCGCGCGTACCGAAAGGCAGACCGTCCACGGGCACGTCCTGCGGAAGCTCGAGCGGCATCCGGTGGAGGTTCACCATGACGGGCATCTGCGGATCGCCGACCGCGAGCCGGCTGATCTTCCGCGCGGCGGCGAGATAGCGCTCCATGACCACCGGCGACACGAACAGCAGATCTGCGATGTTGTCGAAGCCGCTGCTCGCGTTGTCGGGCGGCAGGAGCACTTCGTAATCCATCTCGGCGGGCAGGTCCTCGAGCCGCAGCATGTCGCGGATCGCGTTCCTGTACTCGGTGCGCGTCAACCGGATCAGCTGCGGCAGATGGCCCGCGTTCGGCTCCTCCGCGGCCGCCGTGTCAAGCTCGCGCTCGAGGTAGCCGGCGACGCGACGGTAGGTTTCCTCGTCCGGCCGCGGTTCGTCCGGCGGCGGCATCGCCTGCGCCCGCAGCTTGTGAACGACCTTCTCCCAGCGCTCGGCGTGCCCGCCGATCTCGCCGACCTGCGACGGCTCGATGACCATTCCGCCCGACGCGATCGCCTGATCGTGACATTCGACGCAGTACCTGCGCACTGTTTCGGCGGCGAGCTGCGCGTCACGCGAACCGCTGCGCGAGAGCCCCGCTATTTCGAAGACGCCGGTGAAACCGGCAAGCGCCGCGACGGCGGCGAAACCGACGATTCCGAACGCGATTACCCACGATCGTCGGCTCTTTCCTAAGCCCAATGTTCTGCTCCCCCGAGGTTTCGTCCAGCGGCCATGGCACCTTCGACTGTATACAGAAAGCTTCTCGAAAGCTGCCCCGAGACGCGCTCTGCCCCCTATGGTACCCTCGTCTGCATACAGAATGCATGGATGAAGTCATGCGCCGATTACTGCCGATCATCGTCGCCTCGCTGGGCAGCCTCGGTACCTCCGCGCCGGCAGTCGGCGCGGACTCAGACCTCGTCGCGGCGGTGAAGGCCGGGGACGCGGCTGCCGTGCGCGCCCGCCTCGCCGAGGGCACGGCGGTCGACTCTCCCGGTGCCGACGGCTCGACTGCGCTGCACTGGGCCGTGCGTAGCAACGATGCGGGGATCGTCGAAGCCCTGCTTCAGGCGGGCGCGCGTGTCGACGTCAGAACGCGCAACGGCGTCACGCCGCTGTCGCTCGCCGCGCTCGACGGCCGGCACGCGCTGATCGAGCCGCTGCTCGACGGAGGCGCCGATCCGAACGAGCGCTCGGGGGAAGGTCAGACGGCCCTGATGCTGGCTGCGATGAACGGCCGCCCGGAAGCGGTGCGCCTGCTGCTCGAGCGCGGCGCGGACGTCGACGCGGTCGAGCCGTTCAGGGGCCAGACGGCACTGATGTGGGCGGCCGGCGAAGGCAATCCGGACGCGATCCGCCTGCTGATCGACCACGGCGCGAACCTCGAGGCACGCTCCCGCGGCGGCTTCACCGCGCTGCTGTTCGCCGTCCGCGAAGCGCGGCTCGAAGCCGTGGAGGCACTGATCGACCGCGGCGCCGACGTCGACGCGGTGGGACCGGACGGCACGAGCGCGCTGAACATGGCGGTCGTCAATGCGTACTACGAAGTCGCGTCCGTGCTCGTCGCTCGCGGCGCCGACCCGAACCTGCCGGATCCGCGCGGCTCGCCGCTGCATACGATCGCGTGGCTCCGCGAGCCGGGCGCGACCGGCAACGCGGCGGTCGGCGCCGAGGCGGACGCGCCCCCGCGGCCCGTGGGCCGGGTGACGAGCCTCGAGCTGGCCCGCCAGCTGCTCGACGCCGGCGCCGATCCCAACGTGCGGATCGACTGGCAGGAGCCGCGCTTCAGCAAGATCGCCGGCATGGCGAAGAACCCGCCGGGCCTGACGCTCGGCAGGCACCTCCTGACGTACAACGGCGCGACGGCCTTCTACGTCGCGGCGAAGAACGGCGACGCGCCGCTGATGCGAATTCTCGCCGAGGGCGGGGCCGACCCGACGATCCCGAACCGTTTCGGCGTCACGCCGCTGATGGTGGCCGCCGGGCTCGACACCTGGGAAGGCGAGACGCCCGGTCCGCACACCGGCGTCACGGAAGCGGAACGACTCGAAGCCGTGCAGCTCGCCGTCGAGCTCGGCAACGACGTGAACGCGCGCGCGGATTTCGGCAATTACGAAATGGAAGGCGACCCGGAATACACGCTGCTCTATTACCCGCACAACGTGGATCAGCTGGCCGACCTCGGCGTCGGCGACCCGCGCTGGGACGACAGCACCGCCCTGCACGGCTCGATCATTTCCGGGCAGCCGTCGATCACCCGGTATCTGGTCGAGCAGGGCGCGGACGTCGACGCGAAGAACGCGCTCGGATGGACGCCTTTGATGATGGCGCGCGGAGTCTTTCTGGCCAACGCATCGCGCGAGTTTCCGGAGGCCGAAGCGATTCTGCTCGAAGCGCTCGCCGCGCGGCGCGCGGGCGCCGACCCCGAAGCAGTCGCCGACGCGGCCGGACGCTAGGGAAGTTCTGCCCCGCTCGGCGCCTCGGCGGCCCGGGTACGGCGCGCCGCCCGGCAAATGGCCGGCACGCAGCACCGCGGCCGGAGCGGGTCCCTTGCCGGAACCGGGCGCTAATGCCGGCTCAGTCCGAGGGGAGCTTGATCAGCGGCCCGCCCGGGACGTTGCCGAGGAGCGCCGGATCCGACAGCACGCGGTCGAAGGCGATCCGGCCGAGGCGCGCGTGCTCGCGCGCGAGATGCTCCGCTCGAGTACCCTCACCGTTCTCGATCGCTTCGACGAGGGCCCGGTGCTGCTCCTGGGCGATCGCGAGCGTCCTGTGGGACGTATCGAACATCGAGGTCGAGAACAGCATCGCGTTCGGCGAGGCGAACGGCAGAGAATTTGCCTGCTCGAGCATCCGCTTCAGCATGGGACTCTTGCTGAGCTCGACGATGCCCACGTGAAACGCCTCGTTACAGTTCATGTAGTAATCGAGGGAGGCCACCGACAGCTCGGCGAGGCTGTCGATCTGATCCCGAAGCCCTCGCAGCCGCTCGAGCTCGGCGTCGCCCGCCAGTCTTTCGGCGGCCAGCCGCGCCGCCGTGCCCTCCAGAACGGCCCGAATCTCGATCGCGTCGCGCACGTCGGCCACCGTGAATTCGCGGACGAAGAAGCCGCCCTTCGGCCCGATATCCAGCAGGCCCAGGTGCGCGAGCCGCTCCAGCGCCATGCGAATGGGTGTGCGCGACATCTGGAGCCGCTCACTGAGCCCGACCTCGGAGATCCGTTCGCGCCGGGAAAACTCCCCGCGCAGCAGGCATTCCCTGATGCCGAGCAGGGCTCGCCCCGTCTGCGACGCGACCTCGCTGCCGCTGCCCTCGCGCGATCGAGCCGCCGCGGTGCCGTCCGGTTCCATGCTGCCGTACTCCTCTGTGCAGGCCGAGCTGCCGTGATATGGGCAACCGGAGCGCAGCGTACACGCGAGCGCGTGGAAATTTCGAGCCCGCTGTCCGCCGCGCCGCTGCCGCGGCGGCGCGCGTGCCGTTCGCCGCGGCGCGGTACCGGGACCCGCGCGGCGGAACCGCGGCGACGACGGCCGCCTCGGTCCGCGCCGGAATGGCATAATTACGGGGCCCGATATCGGAGTTCCGGAGTGAGCCTACAGAGAAGGATTCTCGGCACGCGCGCGCAGCCGCTCGGCGCCACGGCGAGCGCCTGCACCGCGCCGGCTGTCGCCGCCCCGCGGATCGGGGCTGTCGATCGTTCCGGATTCGCTCCCGTGGCGGGGCTCTGAAGCCCGAGCTCCTCTGCCGC
>JAFGNC010000187.1 GCA_016927175.1 Gammaproteobacteria bacterium
ATGCAACTGAATCGAAACGGGCGGCGCTCGCGTCGGCAGCCCGCGGAGGTCGGCGCCGCGCTGGCCGCGGCCACCTGTGCCCTGCTCGGCCCCTCGATGCCGGCGGCCGTCGTCGCGCAGGAGGCGCTGCCCGTGCTGACGCCGTGGGAGATCGACAGCGCCCTGCTCTACTACGGCGAGTCCGACTCGCGCGTGCGCGACGTCAGCCTGAACGCGCGGGCGCGCAAGGAAATCAAGGAGGACTCGTTCCTGAACCTGACGCTCGCCGTCGACACGCTGACCGGCGCCTCTCCGAACGGCGCCGTGCCGAGCGACGCGCCGCAGACCTTCACGCGGCCGTCCGGCGACGACCGCTACGTGGTCGCGCCGGGCGCACAGCCGCTCGACGACACGTTCCAGGACACGCGCGTCGCGATCAGCGCGAACTGGGAGTGGCCCATCGCGCGGCTGCTGCTGATGGACGTCGGCGTCAGCTTCTCCGACGAGTACGACTACACGCACACGGGCGTCAACGCCCGCGTCGCCCGCGACCTCAACAACCGCAACACGACGCTGTCGATGGGGCTCGCCCTCGCGAACGACACGATCAACGCCGTCGGCGGAGCGCCGCAGCCGCTCGCGCCGATGCTCGGCCAGGGCGACCTGTCGAACCGGCTCGCCGGCGATCAGTCGAAAGACGTCGTCGATCTGCTCTTCGGCGTCACGCAGGTGCTGAACCGGAACACGGTCCTGCAGGTCAACTACTCCGTCAGCACGTCGGACGGTTATCTGACGGATCCGTACAAGCTGCTCTCCGTCGTCGACCCGTTTACCGGCGCGCCGGTCGCGGGGCCGCCCGGCAGCGGCTCGAACCTGTACCTGTACGAGAACCGACCCGACACCCGCGACAAGCAGAGCCTCTACACGTTGCTGAAGCGAAACATCGGCGGCAACGTGCTCGACGTGTCGTACCGGTTCATGACGGACGACTGGGGCATCGACTCGCAGACCCTCGACCTGCGCTATCGCTGGAATTTCGGCGCGGACAAATACCTGCAGCCGCACGTCCGTTTCTACACGCAGAACGCCGCGGACTTCTACCGCACGGTTCTGTTCGACGGGCAGAGCTTGCCGCAGTTCGCGACGGCCGATTACCGGCTCGGCGAGTTCGACGCGATCACGGTCGGCGTCAAATTCGGCAAGGAGACGCGCAGCGGCGAGATATCGACGCGGCTCGAGCTCTACCAGCAGACCGGCAACGCGGACGGGGCGGCGAACGTCGGCCTGCTGGCCGGGCACGATCTTTATCCCGACATGAGTGCCGTCATTGCACAGTTCAGCTATCGCTTCGGCCGCTGACGCGGCCCCGGGGCGGGCCGGCGACGAACCCTCGCCGCCGGCCGGCCGTCCGGCGCCGGCACGGTCGGCCGCGCCCGCCCCCGCGCGGTCGGGCGGGTCCGCGCCGCCGCCGTCGGGCGCGGCGGAGCTCGAGCGCACGGCCGACGGCTGGGTCGGCCGCTTCACGGCCATGGCGAGCCCCTGCGAGGTGCACGTGTCCGGTGCGGAGCGTGCCGTGGCCGAGCGCGTGCTGCGCGAGGTCGCCGACGAGGCGCGGCGAATCGAGGCGAAGTACAGCCGTTACCGGCGCGACAACGTCGTGCACGCGATCAACTCGGCGGAAGGCCGGCCCGTGCACGTAGACGACGAGACGGCGAGGCTGCTGCGCTACGCGGGTGAGCTGCACGCGCTGTCCGGCGGGCGCTTCGACGTCACGTCGGGCGCGCTGCGACGCGCCTGGCGCTTCGACGGCAGCGACAGAGTGCCGACGCGCCGCGCCGTGCGAGCGTTGATGAGCCGGGTCGGCTGGCAGCGGGTGCGCCTCGAGCCGCCGCTGTTCCGTATGCCGCCCGGCATGGAGATCGACTTCGGCGGCATCGGCAAGGAATACGCGGTCGATCGGGCCGGCGCGGTGGCCCGCGCTGCGCACCCGCACTGCCTGATCAACTTCGGGGGCGACCTGCTGGCCGTCGGCCCCCGCGCGAGCGGGGCGGCCTGGCGCGTCGGCATCGAGCGGCCGGATTCGACGAGCCTCGCGGAGCGTCAGATCGACCTCGCGATCGGCGCGCTCGCGACGAGCGGCGACGCGCGCCGCTTCCTGCTGAAGGACGGCAGGCGCTACGGACACGTCCTCGACGCCCGCACCGGCTGGCCGGTCTCGGGCGCGCCGAGGTCGGTGACGGTCGCGGCGCCGAGCTGCACGCAGGCGGGAATGCTGGCGACCTTCGCGCTGCTGCACGGCCGGGACGCCGAGAGCTTCCTCGCGGCGCAGCGCGTCAGGTACTGGTGCAGCCGCTGACGCGGCCGTCGCCGTCAGTCGATTCGATCGGGACTGCGAAGCTCGATAAGGCCTGCGAATCAGCCCTGTGCCGGCGGCAGCACGCGCTCGAGCCGCCCGACCGCGGCATCGACGTCGTAGAGCTTGTCGAGCCCGAACAGCCCGATCCTGAAAGCTCTGTAGCCTTCCGGCTCGTCGCACATCAGCGGCACGCCGGCCGCGACCTGCACGCCGGCCTGCGCGAAGCGAGCGACGATGCCGGCGTCGCGGGTGTACGACACGACGACGCAGGGCGCCTCGAATCCGGCCGCGGCGACGCTCGGATAGCCGCGCTCAGCGAGCAGCGCGCGCACACGCCTGCCGAGCTCGAGCTGCCGGTCGCGGGCGCGGTCGAAGCCGAAATCGCGGGTCTCGTTCATGACGTCGCGCAGACGCCGAAGACCGTCCGTCGGCATCGTCGCGTGATAGGCGTGACCGCCACCCTCGTAGGCTTCCATGATCTGCAGCCACTTCTCGAGGTCCATCGCGAAGCTCGTGCTGCGCGTCTCGCCGATCCTCTGCCGCGCGCGCTCGCCGAGCATGACGAGTCCCGCGCACGGCGTGCCGGACCAGCCCTTCTGCGGCGCCGTGATCAGCACGTCGACGCCGACGTCGCGCATGTCGACCCACAGCGTTCCCGACGCGATGCAGTCGAGCACGAACATGCCGCCGACGTCGTGCACGGCCGCCGCGACGCGGCGCAGGTAGTCGTCCGGCAGAATGATTCCCGAAGCCGTTTCGATGTGCGGCGCGAACACGAGGTCGGGGCGTTCCTCGCGAATGCGCGTCTCGACTTCGTCGATCGGGGCCGGCGCGAACGGCGCAACGTCACTGTCGCCGCTGCGGCGGGCCTTCAGCACCGTCGCGGCGCCCGGGATGTCGCCAGCCTCGAAAATCTGCGTCCAGCGGTAGCTGAACCAGCCGTTGCGCAGCACGAGGCAGCGTTTGCCGGTCGCGAGCTGCCGCGCGACGGACTCCATGCCGTAAGTGCCCCCGCCCGGCACGATCGCGACCGAGTGTGCGCCGTAGACGTTTTTCAGCGTCGTGGACAGATCCCGCATCACGGCCTGGAACGCCGCAGACATGTGATTCAGCGAGCGGTCCGTGTAGACGACGGAAAATTCGAGCAGGCCGTCCGGATCGACGGGCGTTTGGGGTGTGGCGGCCATCAGGCACTCCGATCGTTTGCGCTTCACAGGAGCCACTAGGATACACGCGCGTCGAGCGCCTTGTGTGTGGCGCTCGCGTGAGCCTCAGTCCGCATCGTCCGCCGCGACGTCGACGCCCTCGGCGAGGAAGCACAGGTGCCCGCGCACCTTCAGCGCGTTCTCGAGCGGCTCGTCGTAAACCCAGGCGGCGTCCTCGAGGCGCTTGTCGCCGACCCGGATCGTCCTGTAGGCGGCCGCGCCCTTGTACGGGCATGCCGTGCGCTTCGCGCTCGCCTCGAGATACTGCTGCCGCACGTCCTCGGGCGGAATGTAGAGGCGATTCGGCAGCCCGGTCTCGGACAGAACTTTCGGGCGGCGCGTGTCGGCGATGAGCTCGCCGAACGCGCTGACTCTGACGCGGCTCGAGGAGTCGCGAACGTCCACGCGGTGATAAGGGTCGCGCAGGTGCGCGTGCACCTGCTCGTCCTCGTCGTACCACGCGTCCATCGCACCCCAGTAGAATGCGACGTGGCCGCGCAGCCATTCGACCCCGTCGAGCGGATCGGCGTACGCCCACGCCGCATCGTCGGCGCTGCGCGCGCCGACACAGACGGACCAGTAGCTCGCATCGCCCTTGAACGGGCAGCGCGTGTGCGTGTCGGTCCCTGTCAGCAGGTCCGTGCGAACGTCCTGCTGCGGGACGTACAGCTGCGGCAGCAGGCCCGTCTCGTGCAGCAGGCTGCCGCGGCGCGTGTCGAGCACGGTCTCACCCGCGAACGTCGCGCGGACACGCCGCGGGAACGATTCGAAGAACAGGCGGTGACCGGGCCCGTCGATGCGGTAGTTGGCTCGGGCGGGCTGCTTGGACAGCGGGCCGTGCGGCAGGGTCAGACTCATCGCGTCGCCTCCTGGTCGGTCTCGGGTACGGTCGGCCGCTCGGCGCTGCCCGCTGCCGCCGCTTCCGATGCGGGTCCTGCGAGCATGCAGCCGGGCTTTGCCGCTGCGGACAGCGCCTGCAAGAATGGGGCCCGGTCCCGTCGTCAGCAACCGTTCCGTCGTCAGCAACCGTTCCGTCATCAGCAACCGGGTCCCGTCGTGAGCCAC
>JAFGNC010000188.1 GCA_016927175.1 Gammaproteobacteria bacterium
CGCCGCAAACGCCGGGCGGGCAGTGCCTGCCGGCCGGTTGCGCCGCACCGTCGCGGCGGCTTCGCGCCGGGGGCGCCGGCGGAGGACGTTCTGTAACGTCCGGTCCCGTTCGTACGGGCCCGCCCCGCGGCTGCTGCCGCAGCCTCAGCGGGGTTTTCTCGCTGGGGGTACTTGCGCTACCAGCCGAGTTTCAGGCTAGAATCTCGTGGGGGATTTGAGGGCGTTTCGTCATACTCAAGACATATTCGACAAAGGATGCTCCGTACGTCGCCAAGGCGTCGTACTGGAACGATCTGGTTCAAAAGCACGTCGGGCCCATCGACGTCACGCCGGCCGAGCAGCTGCGGTTCGACGCGCAGGTTCGCATGGACTCCATCGGGCCGCTGTCGCTGCGCAAGACCTCGTCGATGCCCGCGCTGATCGAGTCGAAGGAAAAGCACGTCGCGCAGCTGCCGGAGCAGCGGTTCTTTCTGATGATGCCGCTGCAGGGAAGCGTATCGGTCGCGCACTGCGGCAGGCAGACGGTCGTGGAGCCGGGGGATTTCGTCCTGATCGACGGCACGGCACCCGGGCGCATGGAGTTCAACGAGCCCAACGTGTCGTTCCATCTCGTGCTGTCGCCGGAGGATCTGAAGAACCGGCTGCCGACGCCGGAGAATCTGTGCGGGTTGAAGACGAGCCGCGACAAGCACTTCGGCAGTGTCGTCGGCGCGATGCTGCAGGACGTGTGGCGGCAGGTCGAACAGGGATTTCCGCAGGAGCACGGGCTCACGATCGCGAAGAACCTGCTCGACGTGATTGCGACGGCCTACGCGCTGCAGCACGGCAAAAAATTCGCCGAGTCCGGCTCGATGAGCGCGCGCCGCGCCCACATCAAGCGCTTCATCGAGGCGCGGCTGCGCGACCCGAACCTGAGCGCGGCCTCCGTCGCCGATTATTTCGGCGTCTCGACGCGCTATGTCGGAATGATCTTCGAGAAGGAGTTCGAGCCGATCTCCGCTTACATTCTCCGGCGCCGGCTCGAAGAATGCGCGCACCAGCTGACCAACGTCGTCTGGGACGCCTACAGCGTCACCGACATCGCCCGCACCTGGTGCTTCGGAAACCGGGCGCATTTTTCCCGGGTCTTCAAGAAGCGGTTCGGCGTCAGTCCGCGCGAGTACCGGCGTCTGCACCGCCGTACCTAGTCGGCGGCGCGCCGCCGACGCGCTCCGGGTCTGCCGTGACTTGCCGCGGGCGGAACAAATCTGCCGCCGGCAGGCCTCTGGCCGCGCGGCCCCCGCACCGGCTTTCGTCATAGCCGGCCCTACACATTAGAATCGGGCCGGGAGAACCGGACCGATCCGCTTGCCGCCATTACAAGAACGACCCCTATACAAGAACGACCCTGTCGGAGGGAATCGATGACTCGCCCATACGTCCTCGCCGTGTTGCTCGGCACCGCCGCCCCCTTCGCCGCCGTCGCGCAAGCGCCGTCCGGCGCCCCGTCCGAGGCCGATCCCGCTGGATTCGTTCCGGTCACCGACGAGATGCTGCAGAACCCGGATCCCGCCGACTGGCTGATGTGGCGGCGCACCCTCGACAACTGGGGTTACAGCCCGCTCGATCAGATCGACCGGCGCAACGTGAGCCAGCTGCAGCTGGTCTGGACGCGCAGCCTCGCCGACGGCGACCAGGAGGGCACGCCGCTGGTCTACGACGGCGTCATGTACTTTCCGAATCCTTACGACATCACGCAGGCCATCGACGCCGCGACCGGCGACCTGATCTGGGAGTACCGGCGGCGTGTGCCCGACGACGTCGGCGACTATTTCCCGGCAGCCGGAACGAACCGCAACATCGCGATCTACGACAACCTGATCCTCGACAACGGCGCGGACGGGTATGCCTACGCGATCAACGCCGAGACCGGCGAGCTGGAGTGGGAGACCTTCATCCTCGACTACCGCGCCGGCGCGAAAAACAGCTCCGGCCCGATCGTCGCGAACGGCAAGGTCATCTCCGGGCGCAGCTGCGAGCCCGAAGGCGGCCCCGAAGCCTGCGTCATCACGGCGTTCGACGCGAAGACCGGCGAAGAGGTGTGGCGCACGCGCACGATCCCGAAGCCCGGCGAGCCCGGCGACGAGACCTGGGGCGGCGTGCCGTACGAGCAGCGCTGGCATGTCGGCATGTGGATGGTGCCGAGCTTCGATCCCGAGCTGAACCGCATCTACGTCGGCACGTCCGTCACGGCGCCGGCACCGAAGTACATGCTGGGCGGCAACGAGGAGCAGCATCTGTATCACAACTCGACGCTGGCCCTCGACGCCGACACCGGCGAGATCGTCTGGCACTTCCAGCACGTCGTGGACCACTGGGACCTCGACCACCCGTTCGAGCGGATCCTGGTCGAGACGGCCGTCGCGCCGGACCCCGACGCGGTCGCGTGGATCAGCCCTCGCGTGCGGCAGGGCGAGGTCCGCAAGGTCATCACCGGCGTGCCCGGCAAGACCGGCCTCGTCTATACGCTGGATCGGGAGACAGGCGAATTCCTGTGGGCGCGCGAGACGATCGAGCAGAACGTCGTCGCCGACATCAACACCGAGTCGGGCGCCGCGACGGTGAATCCGGAGACGGTCTTCACGGCCGCCGACCAGGAAAAGCTGATCTGCCCGAGCACGCGCGGCGGCAAGAACTACCCCGCCGGCACGTACAGCCCGCTGACCGGCGCGATGTACTTCCCGCTCAACAACACGTGCATGATGTCGACTTCGGCGTCCGACGAGCAGAGCATCGAATCGCTGTACGCGATCCGAAATCGCGACATGATCACGCCCGGCACCGACAACGTCGGGACGATCGAAGCGATCTCGGTCCGCACCGGCGAGACGGAATGGAAGCTCGAGCAGCGCTCCGGCACGTTGTCGCTGATGTCGACCGGCGGCGGGCTGCTGTTCGGCGGCGACGTGAACGGCCGGTTCCGCGCCTACGATCAGCGCAGCGGCGAGATCCTGTGGGAGGTGAACCTCGGCGCCCCGGTGAACGGCTATCCGGCGACCTTCGCCTTGGACGGCAGGCAATACGTCGCGGTCAGCACCGGCGCATCGGGGCTCGCTTTCGGCCTGGCCCGACTGACGCCGGAGCTGCGCCCCGGCGGCGGCAATCAGCTGTACGTGTTCGCGCTGCCGAATTGAGCAGCAGCGGCACCTGTCGGTCCACGAGATCAACAAGGAGAAGCGGCAGATGCGACATCGACTGAACAGGGGGACGCACCCGGCGGCGGCACTGGCCCTCGTCGCGTTCGCCGTGACGGGATTCGAGGCCGATGCTCAGCCCGCGCGTCCGGAGCGAATCGGGCAGCACCCCAACCTCAACGGAATCTGGCAGGCGGCGACGACGGCTTACTGGAACCTCGAGGCGCATTCCGCCGAAGCCCTCGACGGCTTCTGGCAGCTCGGAGCGCTCGGTGCGATTCCGGCCGGGCAGAGCGTCGTCGTCGGCGGCAAAATCCCGTACAAGCCCGAGAAGCTCGCACAGCGCGAGGAGAACCGGGCGAACTGGCCCGCATCCGATCCGGCGGCGGCCTGCTACATGCCGGGAATTCCGCGCGCGACCTATCAACCGTTCCCGTTCCAGATCATCCAGGGCGACGGCGACATGCTGTTCGTCTACTCGTTCGCGAAAGCGAATCGGCCGGTCCACATGAGCGATCACATGGATATGGCGCCGGTCGACCAGTGGATGGGCTGGTCGAACGGCCGATGGGAAGGCGACACGCTCGTCGTCACCGTCAACTCGAACGACGAGCGCACTTGGCTCGACCGGGCCGGCAATTACCACAGCAACCAGATGGTCGTCACCGAAAGGTATACGCTGCTCGGCGAGAACCACATGCAGTACGAAGCGACGATAGACGATCCGGAGACATTCACGCGGCCCTGGACGATCCGCGTGCCGCTGTACCGGCACATGGAACCGAACGCGGAGCTGCTGGAATACAATTGCGTGGAATTCGCCGAGCCGCTGCTGTACGGCGAGTTCCTGAAGGAGCCGATTCAGTAACGGCAGCCGACGAAGCAGCCGCCCGATCGGCCTTTGCTCAAAGACAGGAGACGACTCCATGCGGATCAGAATCACGAGCGTCGTCGCCGGCGCGATCCTCGGCGCGGCCGCGGCAGTGCCGGCGGCGGCTCACCATTCCTTCGCTGCGGAATTCGACATCAACCGCCCGATCCAGCTCGAGGGCGTCGTGACGAAAATGGAGTTCAGCAACCCGCATTCGTGGCTGCACATCGAGGTCACCACGGTGGACGGCGAGAAGCAGCAGTGGGCCGTGGAAGGCGGCGCTCCGAACGCGCTCGTGCGCCGCGGGTGGAACCGCAACTCCGTGCCCGCCGGCACGCGGGTGCGCGTAAAGGGATTTCAGGCACGGGACCGCTCGTTTCGCGCCAACGGGCGCGAAATCACGCTGCCGGACGGCTCGAGCCTGTTCATGGGGTCGACCGGCGCCGGCGCGCCGAGCGCGGAGTAGCCGAAAGGCGGGACCGGCGCAGATCGGGCGATCGCCCTGCGACGCCGACGGCGCACCGCCGGGCCCGCCCGATCGATCGCTGCCGCGCGGCCCGCGATCGATCGGTGGCCCCCTCCTCTGTCGCCTTCAATGCGATGCTTCTTCGCGCGCCCGCCGCCGCCGCAGCATGAACGGGTCGACGCCCTTGAAAGCTTCGATGTCGTGCATCCCGTGCGGCTTGCGCAGCGACTCGCTCATGTAGAAGTCCGGCTCGTACTCGATGTCCTTCCAAATGTACCAGTCGGGCTTCGCGATCTCCTCGTACTCGATGACCATCATGGAGCCACCCATGTCGGCGCCGTTGTTCGTCGTATGGTGCTCGATGTGGTCGTGCGTGATCCAGATGCCGGGGTTGTCCATCCGCATGATCACGTCATAGCGCTCACCGGGCTGGATCGCGAGCACGTCGACGGCTAGCGGCGTCTCGAGCGGCAGCCCGTCCTTGTGCGTCACGAGCGCGTCGTGGCCATGCGGGTGGAACGAGACCGGTATCGTCGGCGCGTACAGCCGAAGGCGCAGCACGTCGCCCTTCTCGACCCGCAGCGGCTGGTTCATCGGATGCGACTTGCCGTTGATCGAGAAGTAGTTGATGACCTCGCTCGGGTGCCCGCCCGTGCCATAGCTTCCGGCGACCTCCGAGTTCCATCCCGAGAACATCGCGATCGCGTCCTTCGTCACCTCGCGCTCGAGGTCGGTCGGATTCTTCGGGTCGACGACGAACGGCCCCCACATGCCGCGCAGACCGACGTGCTCCGCGACGTTCACGTGGCAGTGATACCAGAGGCTTCCCGGCTTCTCCGCGACGAAGCGGTACGTGTAGCTCTCGCCGGGCTCGATCGCCTTCTGCGTCACGCCCGGAACGCCGTCGGACTGCCAGGTCTTGGTCTGATACTGGCCGTGCCAGTGAATCGTATGGCTCAGCGTCGTCAGGTTGTGCACGACGACCTCGAGCTCGTCGCCCTCCTTGACGTGGATCAGCGGCCCCGGCACCTGGCCGTTGAACGCCCAGACTTTGGCCGTGAAGCCCGGCGCCACCTCGAGATCGACCTCCTCGATGGTCATCTCGAACTTGTGCAGCTCCGACGCGGCGGCGCCGAGGCAGAAAGCCGACGCGAGGACGGCCGGCAGGAAACGCAACAGCATGTATCGCCCCCTCATTGTTTGTCGCTGCAGCAGAGCTTGCGCAGATACGCGACCAGATCCTCTATGCCTTGGTCGTCGAGATTGCCGCCCCACGCCGGCATCAGCACCGATTTGTTGACTGCCGGCCCTCCGCCCTGGATCGCCTTGAAGAGGTCCGCGTCCGTGCGCGCGGACATCTCGCCGGAATCCGTGTGATCGCGCGGCAGCACGGCCATGTCGCGAGTATTGACGCCGTAGCCGTCGCCGTTGATGCCGTGACACTGCGTGCACAGGACGCGGTACGTCGCTTCTCCACGTGCCGCATCGCCGTCGGCCGCGGCGAAGGACGGCAGCAGGAGCGGGAGCAGCGCGCCGCAGAGCCTTGCCGCGGAACGCTTCGTTCGGCTCGCCGCGATGCCGGCGCGCACGGCGCTCGAGTTCCTATTCGACGTCTTCTTCATTGCTCCTCCTCCGCCAACGCCTTCAGATAGTCGGCGAGCTTGTGTACCTCAGCGGCGTTCAGCGAGCCCCGCGGCATCATCGTGTTCGGGTCCCACGCGGTCGGATCGGCGATGTAGGACGTGATGAACGCCGGCTGCAGCCGCTCCCAGGCCGTGTACAGCTCAGGGCCCGACACGCCGCCGAAATCCGGCGTGTCCTGATGGCAGCTGTCGCAACCTTTGAACTTGCTGAAGTTCATCTGGCCCATCCGCAGCGCGACCGTGCCGGGCTCGTAGCTCTGCGCCGCGATCAGATCGTCGTGCGGGCGCAGCGTCATCAGATGTCGCGCCACGGCCTTCGCCTCGTCCGCGCCGAGCACGGGATGCTCGGGCAGCGTCTCCTCGTCGATCATGTCCCCTTCCGGCGTGCTGACGGCGTGCGCAGGCGCGAACACGCCGCCCGGCCGGATCGTGACCGGGTCCTGCAGCCAGCGGACCAGCCAGTCCTCGCGGAACTTGTTGCCGGCGTAGTGCAGCGGCGGCGCCTTGCGCTGCGCCCGCTCGGCGAGTCCCAGTGCCTCGTCCGGCCGCTCGAGCGCATGGCAGCCGCCGCACTGCGCGGCGACGACCGCTGCGCCGTCCGCCGCGGCCGCATCGGCGAGCGCGAGCGCCGCCGACAGCACGCCCGCGGCGGACGCAATCGTCGTGATCCTCATGGACATCCTCCTGAATTAATCGATACGAACGGTCCTTCGAATCGGGCTGACCGGCGCTACCTCGGGATCAGCCCGGCGCCCCGCCCTTTGTCGGCGCCGACGCCGTCGTAATTCATCAGCACCGTGATGCCGCCGTTCAGCGCATGCTTCATGCGGTGATCGACGATCGCGTTGTTGGTGGCCCGGCCCTCGGGGCTGATCAGGTCGAGCACGACGCCGTGCGCGGGCGGGACCTCGACCGTCTGCAGCCCGTAAGACACGTTCTTCGGGTTGCCGTTGTCCCAGACGCGATCCCAGATGCCGGCGATCGGGTGGAACGCGGCCGACTCGTTGATCATTGCGTTGACGAAGTAGATGCGGACGCGCTCGCCGGGCTCCGACTCGAGCGCAATGCTGGCGTTCGGGTCGTGAACCGGGTCGTAATGGAAGACCTTGCCGTTGACGAGGACGCCTTTCCAGCCGTTGCCCATCATGATGTCCTCGGCCGACGTGCCGGCCTCGAACAGGTCGCCGTGTACCAGAACGTACTCGCGATCGGGTTTCGGATAATCCGAGCTGTAACCGCCTTCCGGATCGACGATGATCACGCCGTACATGCCGCGCGAGATGTGCTCGGCCATAGAGTCCGCGCCGCAGTGATAAATGAACACTCCGGGATATTCCGCTTCGAACGTGAACCGCTTGTCGTCACCGGGCTTGACGAGGTCGAATTCGTCGAGCACGTCGGCCCGTGCGGCATGAAAGTCCATCGAATGGCTCTGTTTGTTGCTCTTGTCGTTGACCAGCGTGAAATCGACCGTGTCTCCCTGCGTGACGCGCACGAGCGGACCGGGGATCGTGCCGCCGAAAGTCCACATCGGGTGGGTCGTGCCGGCGTTGTCGACGACGAGGTCCACTTCCTGCGCGGTGATCTCGACCTCGACGGTATCCGCCGCGGCGCCGACCGCACCAAGAGCCGCAACCGCGGCGACGGACTGACAGATTCTTTTCATGAAGGGTCCCTTTGCGATGCATGAAGCTCGTCCGCAGTTAACAAGTTTTGTGCCATCTACTAACCGTTTGTTTTCCATGGCGCTTGTCGACGCGCGTGGTCTTTGCGACACGGCGGCCGCGTTGTCGCGCAGACATCCGTGATGTCGCGATGACGACGGCCGGCAACTTCAGCTGCCTCGCGGGCATCGTGTCCGACCTGACGAGGTCGATGCCGTCGGCGACGCGCTACGAGCGCCTGCTCGGCGCGTTCCGATCGAGCTTTCCGTGCGATGCGATCGCTCTGCTCGAGCTCGACAACGACGTGTTGATTCCGCGTGCGGTGCAGGGTTTCAGCCGCGACACGCTCGGACGAAGATTCACGGTCACCGACCACCCGCGTCTCGAGCAGGTCCTCGACAGCCGCTCGCGGGTGCGTTTCCCCGCCGACTCCTCGCTCCCCGACCCGTTCGACGGCCTCGTCGACCATGCGGACGGGCATCTGTACGTGCACGACTGCATGGGCGTCGCGCTGCACATCGACGGCGAGCCCTGGGGCGTGCTGACGCTCGACGCGATGTCGCCGGGCCAGTTCGACGCGATCGACCACGATGTCTTCGATGCGTTCGCTTCGGTCGCGGCCGCAACCGTGCGCGCCGCCGACTGGATACGCCGGCTCGAGCTCCAGCTCGAGCGCCATCACCAGCTGAACCGCTCGACGCTTCAGGAGGCCCTGCCCGACGAGCTGATCGGAAGGAGCGAGGCGATCCTTCGGCTGCAGCGCGAGGCGCAGACGGTCGCTTCATCCGATCTGCCGGTCCTGATCCTCGGGGAAACCGGCGTCGGCAAGGAGCTGGTCGCGCGCCTGATCCACCAGCACTCCGCCCGTGCAGAGGAGCCGATGGTTCACCTGAACTGCGCGGCGCTGCCGGAATCGCTGGCCGAGAGCGAGCTGTTCGGCCACGTGCGCGGCGCCTTCTCCGGAGCGACCGACGATCGCCTCGGCAAATTCGAGCTGGCGCACGAAGGCACACTGTTCCTGGACGAGGTCGGAGAGCTGCCGCCGGCCGTTCAGGCGAAGCTGCTGCGGGCGCTGCAGAGCGGCGAAGTTCAGCGGCTCGGCTGCGACAACGTCGATCGCGTCGACGTCCGCGTGATTGCGGCGACGAACCGCGATCTGAAGCAGGAGGTCCTGGCGGGCCGCTTCAGGCTCGACCTGTATCACCGCCTCAGCGTCTATCCGCTCCTCGTGCCGCCGCTGCGCGAGCGCGGTGACGACGTACTGTTGCTCGCGGGGTATTTCCTCGAACGCCGCCAGCGCCAGCTCGGCGTCCGCGGCGCGCGGCTCAGCGACGCTGCACGCCGGTGGCTGCACGCGTACAGCTGGCCGGGCAACGTGCGGGAGGTCGAGCACGCCGTGTCGCGCGCGATCGTCCGTGCGCTGACCGACGGGCATGCGCAGGGTGCACTGCTGGAGCTGACTCCGCGCCACCTCGGTTCCGACGAGTTCCCGGAGCTCACGCCGCCGCCCGAGTCCGACGCGGCGCCGAGCGGCTCGGCCGCGGACGAGCCGGCGGCATGCCAGGCGACGCTGCAGGACGCCGTGGACGCCTTCCGCCGCGATCTGATCGCAAGGCGCATCGACGAGCACGGCGGCAATTGCGCCGCCGCCGCGCGTTCGCTCGGCATGGACCGCGGCAACTTCCACCGTCTGTTGAAGCGGCTGTCATTGCGCTGATGCGACGTGCCACCGCCCTGCGCGGCAGTCCGGCACGAGCCTTTTGGCATAAAACTATGGGATATATTCGGAATGTGCCCTAGCGTTCCACCTCCGTATCAATCAGGTGGTGGACGCCATGACCAACTCCCGCCAGGCCTCAACGGCCTCATCGCATCCGTTCTTCGCTGAAGCCCGTCGACTCGGCCGGAGCCGCACGAGCGCACGAGCTGCTCCGCGTCTACTTGTACCGCTGGCGGTCCTCGCCGCCCTCGCCGGCTGCGGCGGGAACGATCCCAGCGTTCCGCCTTCGCCGTCCGTGGTCGACACGGTTCCGAGCGCGGACGCATCGGCCGTCCCGAGCACGACGCTGGTAAGTGCCGTCTTCAGCCGTGCGATGGACCCGCTGCCGCTCACGACCGGAAGCTTCTCACTGAGCTGCGACGGGGTACTTGTCAGCGCGGAAGCGAGTTACGACACGGCATCGCGAACCGCGACGTTGACACCCGACTTCCCGTTGCCCGCCGACGTGACCTGCACCGCGACCGTCGCCTCCTCGGCAACGGATGTGAGCGGCATGTTTCCGGTGAGCGAATTTGCCTGGGCCTTCGACACGACGGTGGACGCCGCGCTCGTCGAGCAGGGCAAAGAAATCTTTCGATTCGACACTTTCGGCGACGAGACGCTCTGGACGGATACGCTGCGTATGCACGAAGTGATTCGCAGCGCCGTGGATCCGACGACCGCCCTGTCGGTCGGGTTGAAAGTGGATGCCGCCGCGCTGCCGGAGGCCGTGGTCGCGGGGATCCAGGACGGGAGCATCAGCCTTACGGACCCCGCGACGACGGTGGCGCTGCTGAAGCTCGATGCCGTCGTCGGCGTGAAGGGCACCGTCGAAAGCATCAGCGGGGAGGACACGCTGACGCGGGTCGGTATCACCTGCGCCTTGTGCCACTCGACCGTCGACGACTCGTTCGCACCGGGTATCGGCCAGCGGCTGGACGGCTGGCCGAATCGGGATCTCGACCCCGGCGCGATCATCGCGCTGTCGCCGGCCCTGAGCGCCGAACAGAAGGCCGTATACAGCTCCTGGGGACCGGGAATGTACGATCCGCGCTTCAATCTCGACGGAATCAACAGCCCGCACGTCATTACGCCGGCGTACGGTCTCAAGGGCCTTCGCAGCATCACGTCGACGGGCGACGGTGACAAGATCGCGTACTGGAACCGTTACGTGGCCGTCACGCAGATGGGCGGACACGGCACGTTCCTCGACGACCGCACCGGCGTCTCGGTCGTCAACGGATCGGAAGACCTCGTCACCGACAAGTTGCCGGCGTTGCAGGAGTACCAGCTCACGCTCGAGGCACCGCCGCCGCCCGCGGGCAGCTTCGATCCCGAGGCCGCAGCGCGCGGCGAGGCGCTGTTCAACGGGACGGCAAGATGCGCTTCCTGCCACAGCGGCCCGGAATTCACGGATGCCAACGAACGCCTGCACGAGCCTTCGGAGGTCGTCAGCGAACCTGAACCGAATGGCGCGCCGAGCTACGCGTCCCGCAGCGCGACCGGACGGTATCGAACCGCGCCATTGAAGGGCGTCTGGCAGCATCCGCCGTACTTCCACAACGGCACAGCGGTAACGCTCGAGGATGTCGTCAGGACGTACGATTCGCGCCTCGCCCTCGGCCTGAGCGACAGCGACATCAGCGATCTCGCCGAGTATCTTCGCTCGTTGTGACCGGAGCACGCGCCGGCGGACTTTCCGTCGGCGCGATCACATGGTCGAGGAGCGGGTCTCGGCAACGCACGGCATCTGGTCGGTCCGGGGCAAGGGCACGGCACGTCCTTTTGGCATATTTAAGTTGCGCAAGGGCGATATTGTGATTAGAGTCTGAGCGGCGACAACCGCCGCGCGCCCCCATTCATGAGCAATGCACTCGATCAACTCGGCCAGACGCAGCAACAGCTGATCCGCTTGCTGCAATCCCGGCGCGAGGGCTTGTCGATCGACGCATTGCGCTCGGCTCTGAACGTCAGTCGCAATGCCGTGCGACAGCATCTGACCTCACTGCTCGCGCAGGGCCTGGTCGCGCACGGCCCTATCGTCCCGACCGGCGGACGCCCGGAACGGCGCTTCGTCCTGACCGATGCCGCTCATGAGCTTTTCCCGCGCCGCTATGTAGAGCTCGCTTCGAGCCTGATCCGAGAGATCGGCGACTCGATGGGCGAGGCACAACTTCTGAAGTTACTGACGCGGCTCGGTGACGAGGTGGGCAAGGAACTCGGCGGCAGCCTGCGTGGCAGCTCGAGCGCCGACACGTGCAGGGCGATCGCCGCGGCCATGACCGACCTCGGATACGATGCGCGCGCGGAAGTTCGCGGCACGACACGAGAGATTCAGGCCAAGAACTGCGTCTTTCATCATCTGGCGCAGCGCCACCCGGCCGTGTGCCGCTTCGACCTCGCCTTTCTCGCGCGCGCCAGCGGTCAGCACGTCGAGCATACCGAATGCATCGTGCGTGGCGGCGACGTCTGCAGATTCCGCTTTTCGCGCGGCAGCGGCAGCTCTTCCAAGGTCTGACGGTTTTTCGAAGCCGCCGGCGGCGGAACTCCCGCCGGCCCGCTCCCTCACGACGTCCGCGACAGGAAGCGGAAGCGGCATACCCGGCCGCCTCGCGCCATACACTCCTGCAGTTCCACGCGACGGCCGGTATACGCCGACAGCAGGGCGACATCGAACTGACACACTTCGGGATACTTCGTCGCGAGATCGTGGAAGATGCAGTTGTCCGCTTCGATCGCGGTCTCGCCCTTCTCGTCCCGAGCCGGCCGGGCGTCGTAGCCGAGCCGGTCC
>JAFGNC010000189.1 GCA_016927175.1 Gammaproteobacteria bacterium
CCGCGAGTCGAAGTCCCAGCCGAGCACGACGACCCGTTCGCGTGCGAGGCGAAGCGACTCGAGCAACGCCCGGAAGTAGGCCGCGCCGTCGATCAGCACGGCGCTGCGGTCGGCGCGGGCGACTCTCCAGCAGGTTCGGCCTTCCTCGAGGATGCCTCGTGCCGCGGAAGCGGGCACTGCGCCGCTCACATTGCCGCTCCGCCGCGGGTCGCGCCGCGCCGCGGCGACCGCCGCGCACGTTTAGCGGTTAGGCTATCGACGTTCATCGGCGTCGGGATGCGCGGCGGGGGCGAAACGAGCGCCCGCCGCGGCGGGAAATTTTTCATTCTGGTATGCGTGGCAGGACATCGAAGCTCAAGCGTTACGAACCGTGGATCGCCGCAGTCGCATTCCTCGTCGCGGCAGCGCTAGTGTACCGCGCGCTGCGCGAGTACAGCGTCGACGAGATCCTGCGGGCGATCGACGCGATCTCGGCGCGGCACATCGGCTTCGCGGTGCTGTTCACGATCGGGAGCTTCCTGAGCCTGTCGGGCTTCGACACGCTTGCCGTGCGATACGCCGGCCGCTCGCTGCCGTACCGGAAGATCGCGCTCGTGTCGTTCACGGCCCTGTCGATCGGGCACGTGCTGGGGCTCGCCGCGCTCAGCAGCGGCGCCGTGCGTTACCGCTTCTATACGCGATGGGGATTGTCCGGCGGCGACGTCGGACGCATCGTCGTGTTCTGCGGCGTGACAGTCGCGGTCGGCATCATGACGTCGGCAGGAGTTGCCGGCCTCGCGCGCTCGAGGCTCGTCGCCGAGCTGTTCCACGTGCCTCGAGCTCTCGTAGTCGCGATCGCCGCGGCGTTGCTCGCCGCAGTCGCGGCCTACCTGACGCTGGCCGCGCGCCGGCAGAAGGCCGTCCGCATCCGGCGCTTCGAGCTGCCGGTGCCGAGCCTCGAGCTCGCCGCGGGCCAGGTGTTGCTCGGCACGGCCGACTTTTTCATGGTCTCGGCCGTGCTGCATCAGATGCTGTCGGCTTCAGCGGATGTCGAGTATCTGCCGATCGCGGCGGCGTATATCACGGCCAACGCCGCCGGCATCGCGGCGCACGTGCCGGGCGGCCTCGGCGTCATCGAAGCGGTCGTGCTGTCGCTCGTACCGGGCGCGGAGGTCGTCGGCGCGCTGGTCGCGTTCCGCGCCGTCTACTACCTCGTACCGTTCGCGCTCGGCGCGGCGGCGTTCGGTGCGGCCGAGCTGCTGCACCGACGCCGCCGCTGAGCGCGGCGCAACACTTTTTGCGGTCTGCGTGCGCCGCGCTCCGCGTTCCGCGTCTCGCCGGGACGCGGCGCAATGACGGGCTAATGGCTTGCCTGAGCGCCTTCGCTCTTCAGCTGCAGGAAGCGCATTCCGGTCGGGCGCAGATTCTCCTCGATGAAGGCCGCCATCGCGCGCTCCTCGCTGAGACATTCCTGCAGCGGACGCAGCGCTTCGTTTTCGCCGGCGGCCTCGCCGAACAGGATCAGGGTCTCGAAGGATGCGGCCTCGAATTTGGCGAGCCCGAGTGTCGCGAGGCTGTTCTTGATGACCTCGTCCGCGGCGGCCGCGCTGCCGAGGCTGCCCATGCTCGCCATCACCTTCATGCCGGCGTCCTTGACGGCGGAGGGCTTCTCGCCGCAACGCTCGAGCAGCGTCTCGAGACGCTCGAGCTGCGCCTTCTTCTCGTTCAGATGCGACGCGAGCTTCTCCTTCAGCTTCGGATATTGCTCCAGCCGCTCGAGCTGAGCCTTGACCATGGTCTCGCCTTCCTTGACGGCCGCGTGGGCATCTTTCAGGCCGGTCACGTAGTAATCGCGCGCTTCGTCTCGTGAAATCTGCATGACGGGAAACTCCTTCGGTGGGCCGTCCGGCGCGGCCGTCCTGCCGGCCTTGCCGCGGGGGGAGGTCTTGCGCTTGCCGGTCTTGCTGCGCGCCTTCGCGGCGGCAGGGGTCTGCTCGAACAGCGCATCCACGCGTCTTGCCGCGACGCCGCGCCCGAGGGCGTAGAGGTCGGCGTCGCTGCGGCGGAACTCCGGAAACATCTCGAGCTCTTCCTCGGCGACGTGCGCCGCGATCTCGTCTCGCAGCTTCAGCATCAGCTCCGCCTGGGAGGCGTCCGCGGACTTGCTCCTGTCGAGCTCGTCGATCAGCCGTCTCGCCTCCTTGTGCTCGCCGACCGCGCGCTCGACGGCCTGCTCGTCGCCGGTCCGCAGCTTCACGGCCGGATAGAAAATCTCCTCTTCCGCGGCCATGTGCGCCCGCAGCGCCTTGCATATGTTGCGAGCGATCTCGTTCCTGACCTTTTTCCCTTTCTCCTGTTCGTACCAGGCGAACCAGCCGAGCACCACGCGGTGGTCCTCGGCCAGCAGCTCCGACGCGTCCGGCGGCACCTTCTTGCCGGTCAGCAGCGCCGCGCCGAGAGAGATCGGCTCTCCCGTGCCGCGGTCGGCGATCATTGCCTTCATCCTTGGGCTCCTCTTCGTTCGAATGGGCGAGGCCGGGGCCGGCGGCAAGCGCCGCCGGCCGCGGGCCTTCCTGCAGGAAACGCTATGCCGCTTCCGAGCCGCGGCGCGCGTAGTCGATCTCCTCGCCGTTGCGCTGATCCGGGGTGCGCAGCCCGGGCACCGGATGCGGGCCCTCCGTCTCGAGCCGGTACTCCTGGCCGTTCTGCGCCGCGTTCTCCCTGATCACTTCCTCGGTCGGCACCCAGTCGCCGTTGACGCGGCGCTGGTACTCGAAGTAGCGGTCGTTCGGCGGCAGCGTCGCCACGGGCACGAAGTCCGAATCCTTCGACGTCAGGTCCACCTGGTTCCGCAGAACCTCGCGCACATAGGCCTTGTTCGTCTCGAACTTCAGGCCGCGGTCGAATCCTGCCGACGGCAGGATCTCCTCCGGATCCCGCTTCTCGATCTTGCGCATCAGTTCGGCCGCGACACGCAGGTGCTCGATCTCCATGTTCAGGTGCAGCTCGTAGATGGCGCGGACTTTGGGATCGGTCTCGTCTTCCATGACCGACCAGTACATCCAGCACTCGTGCCACTGATGCAGCAGCAGGTTCTCGAGCCAGCTCGCGGCGGGGTCGAGGATCGTCTCGTAATGCGTGACGTGCTGCTCCTCGATCTGCGCGATCTCCGCATAGGTCCCGCGCGCGATCGGCTCCTGATAACGGTTGCCGATGTTCATGTAGAAATTCATCGTCTGCTGCTCGCCGGCGACGATGGTCAAGGCGTTCAGAATCGACTGGGGGTGTGCGGCGAGGGCGGTCATCGGCCGGCGGATCTCGTCGTCCGGGTGCCGGTGCTCGAAGACGGTCGGCCGGCCCGGCATGATCTCGGTCAGCTCACCGCAGATGCCGTCGGCCTTCTTTCCCTCGATCAGCTGGTACAGATTCGCGTAGCGATAAAGGTGATCGAAGTCCTCGAGCAGCGCGAAGTCGTATACCTGCTTCAGGTAAGGGTCCGGCTCGTTCCGGGCGAGCCACGCGGTCAGGTCGACGGCCACCTGCTCGTAGCCGAGCGTGACCTCTATCGTGCTCTCGTCGGCCGGGATCAGCCAGTTGATCGCCTTCTGTTGCTGAGCTTCGATGCGGCGCATCTCCGCCAGCATCTTCTTCACGCTCGAATCGAGCGTGTTGCGCGCCATCTGATGGGAGAACATGACGGCTTCGACCTCGATGCCGTTCATCAGGATGCCGCGTGTGCGGCTGTACGGATGGACCTCTCCCTTGCGATACGGCTCGACGTTCAGCTCGCGCCAGTTGCGCAGCTGCTTGTCGAGCGGGATACCCTTTTCCTTCAGCGGGTTGAATGCCATTGGCCTGACCTCCTGTTCCTTTGGCGACGGCGACGGCGCCGGCTGTGCCGCCGCCGTCGTTGGTCCGACCCGACTCCGTCGGGCTCGTCGAGAGGGACAGGTGGCTGCAATTGGTGTGCCACGCCGCGGCCCCGGAGCATGGTCGCCACCTCGGCGACGGGCGCTGCCGTCGCTTGAAAGATTGCGGCCGGTTGCAAACGCTGCTCGGCGCTCTCACGTTTTGCTGAGGCCCGCGGCAGCGGGGTGTCGGCCGGCGCGGGCGCTCCCGGATTAGCGCGCCGAATGAGCCTCTGCTACGCTTTGCGCCCGTTTTCCCGACCGCCCCGAAACGACCGCCCCGAAACGACCCCTCCGAAACGACACTGCCCCCAGGACGGCTCCGGTGACTGCCCTTCAGACTGCTGCTCCGGTATCTCCAGTGACTGACGACAATCCCGCCGCACGCGGCTCGGCCGCCGTGACGACGACCTACTCGATCCTCGCGGCCATCAGCGTCTGCCACCTGCTGAACGACATGATGCAGTCGCTGCTGCCGGCGATTTACCCGATCCTGAAGTCGAACTACGGGCTCAGCTTCGCGCAGGTCGGGTTGCTGACCTTCACGTTCCAGCTCACGGCGTCCCTGCTGCAGCCGCTGATCGGGCTGTATACGGATCTGAAGCCCAAGCCGTACTCGCTCGCGATCGGCATGAGCTTCAGCCTGTGCGGATTGCTGCTGCTGTCGACGGCAGCGAGCTTCGCAATGCTGCTCGCCGCCGCTGCGCTGATCGGCAGCGGCTCTGCCGTGCTGCATCCGGAGTCCTCCCGCGTCGCGCGCATGGCGGCCGGCAGCCGGCCCGGGCTCGCGCAGGCGCTTTTCCAGGTCGGCGGCAACCTCGGATCCGCCATCGGCCCGCTGCTCGCGGCGTTCATCGTCCTGCGGCACGGGCAGACGAGCGTCTCCTGGTTCTCCGTGGCCGCGCTGCTCGGCATCGTCGTGCTGGTCCGGGTCGGGCACTGGTACAAGAGCCACGGGCTGCGCCGGCTTTCGCCACGGCCGTCGCGCGGCTCTTCATCGCCGCACATGCCGCGGCGCAGGGTCGTCGGCGCCGTGGCCGTGCTGATCGCGCTGATCTTCTCGAAGTTCATCTATACCGCGAGCATTTCGAGCTACTACACGTTCTACCTGATCGAGCAGTTCGGCGTGTCGGTGCGCAGCGCCCAGATCCACCTTTTCGTGTTCCTCGCTGCGGTGGCGGTCGGCACCGTCGCCGGAGGATCCTTCGGCGATCGCTTCGGCCGAAAGTTCGTGATCTGGGCGTCGATACTCGGCGTGCTGCCGTTCACGCTGATCCTGCCGTACGCGAACCTTTTCTGGACCGGCGTGCTCAGCGTGCCGATAGGGCTGATCCTTGCATCGGCGTTTCCGGCGATCGTCGTCTACGGGCAGGAGCTGATGCCGTTCAGGGTCGGCACGGTGGCGGGGCTGTTCTTCGGTCTCGCCTTCGGCCTCGGCGGGATCGGCGCGGCGGCGCTCGGTGTGCTGGCCGACGTGACGAGCATCCAGCTCGTGTTCCACGTCTGCGCTTTCCTGCCGGCGATCGGCCTGCTGGCAGGGCTGCTGCCGGATCTCGATGCCCGCAGGGCGAAGCGGTCCGCCCGGGCCGCGGCCGTCGACCTCGCGGGCGGAGTGGGCGTGCAGCGCCAGAGCTGAGCTAGCGTATCTCGATCGGCTCGAGATCCTCGTCGAGGCGGATGACCGGGCCGGTCAGCCGGGCGAAATCCCCGCCGTAGCGCGCGTCGCCGATGCGCACGACCCAGCCGCCGTCCTCGGGCGTGACGTCGAAGTACGGGAAGCGGGACCAGGTCAGGTACCGCTGCGCGGCACGAGTCGCGGAGGCCGCCGCGACGATCGGATCATCCGCGGGCGTGCGCGGTATCGGCTCGGCCGCCGGCACGAAACGCGGCCGGTCGAGCCAGTGCCAGGTGCCGGTGTGGTAGGCGTCAGGCGTGGCCGCGACGACGCTGCCGGCGAACGGATCGGCCGCCGCCGGTCCGATCATGATCTCGCCGATCGGTCCGACGCCGGCGCGCTCGAGCGCCGCGCGCACCTCGGCGCGTGCCGGCACGTTCGCGAGCGCCGTAACGGTCATGTACGCGGCGACGACGCCGAGCGCCGCGCGGGCCGCGGCCTCGAGATGCGGAGCTGCCGCGGCCGCGCGGACGGAGGCGCCGGGCGCGCCCGCGTCGACGCGCGCCGCGCCGACGCTGGCCGAGCGCCGCGCCGTGGCAGGCAGAAATCTCGCCGCGAGCAGCGCCGTGAGTCCGGCGGCCCAGATCACGCGCGCGATGGCCGGGACGAGGGGCGTCGTCAGGATCAGCCATGACGCGAGCAGCCAGAACGCGAGCCAGGCGCCCGTGGTCGCGGCGCTGCGCGAATGCGCGAGGAACAGCACTCCGCCGAGCGCCAGCCAGACCCACGGATCGATGATGAACAGCGCGTCACCGTAGAACCAGCGGCCGTCGAACGGCATCAGCCAGCGCAGCCCGTAGTTGTTGAGCCAGTCGAGCGTCGGATGCGTCAGCACGCCGAGCGCAGCCAGCATGAGCAGCGGGCCGGCCCGCGGTCTCGGCCGGCCGGGGCGGCTGCGGCGCCGCCACCCGTCCCACAGCAGCAGCCCGCCCGTCACGATGAACGGCAGAAGCGCGAGCGCGAGCACGCCGTGCGTCCAGCCGCGCCGCCACGCGAGCGAGGCATAGTCTCCGCCGAAATTCGCGACGACGTCGATATCGGGCGCGTTTGCGCCGATGATCAGCGCCGCGGCGGCGAGCGGCGTCGCACGGCCGAGCCCGGTGCGCGCCAGCACTGCGCCGGTAAAGGTGTGAGCGATCGGATCCACTCGTCGAGTCGAGCTCTTCAGTCGGCGCGTCGCGTGCAGCGACGGCCGGAACGGTTGACGCCGCGTAGCATAGCGGCCCCGCGTGCGGGAGGCGATCCGGGCGGGGCGCGGAGAAGCGCGGCGGCTACTTGGCCGCCGCCGCTTCGCTCGATTCCACGGCAGGCCCGGTCCGCCGGTCGGTCTCCGCCCCGTGTGCCGAGTCCCCCGGATCGGCGGTGTCCAGGGCATGAGCCGTCTCTGCCGTGTGCGTGGCGCCGGGTGGACGGGTCGCGTCCGCCGGAGGGGCCGTTCCCGCCGCCCGTGCCGGCTCCGCGGGCTGTCCCGGCTCCGCCGGCCGCGGCGGCTCCGGCGGCGGGGGCGTCGCGGCCGAAGCCTGCAGTGCCCGCTGGTCCGCATCGCCGGACGGGTTCGTGTACTTGTCGTTGAGCCGCTGAATGACGCGGTCCGCCTCGGCCAGAATCCGGTCCAGCTTGCGGCGCGAACCCCCGCCCCAGCCGACCGGGCGTTCGATGAAGATCGGCCGCCAGGAGCGGACGTTGCGCATGAACGCATTCGCGACGCGCGGCGCATGCTCGCCGAGAGTCGGGTCCCGCTCTATCTGCGCCACGATCTTTCTGGCGCCCCAGCGCCGCGCCCAGCGGTGCAGCAGGAAGCCTGCGACGACGACCACGGCCGCGGCGACGCCCCAGAAGACGGCGGGCGAGGATTGCGCGAATGCAAGCCACGGCGGAGTGAACGACAGCCCCTGCCACCAGCCGAGGGCGATGCTGATACCGAGCAGCAACGCCAGCGCGACGACGAGCAGCACGGCGTCGGTGCGCAGCACGCGGCGCTTCCATACCCGATTCGCTTCGCGAATTCGCGGCACGAGCGTGTCGCGGATCGTGGCTGCGGTCTGCTCGAGCATGCCGGCGACGCGATAGGAGCGGTCGACCTCGAGCCGCTGTATGCGCGACGTGATTTCGTTGACGTCCGCGTCGCGCTTCGATTCGAAACGCCGGCGCATGCCTTCGTCCGGGATCGGCATGGCCGCATCCGGATCGTAGATGCGGTAGAAGCGTCCGGCGGTCAGTCCCTTTTGCGCCAGCGCCCGTTGCCACGCCGCAAAGACTTCCTCGGGATTGTCCTCGCGCGCGGCGTTGTCGATCTGATTCAGAATGTGCATGAACTTGTTGAAGTCGGGGCGCTTCAGCGTGCCCTCGACCAGGTAGTCCAGCGTATCGCGCATCGCGCCGGGCTCGGGGTGCCGGGCGTCGAAGAAGACGAGGACGAGATCCGACAGATCGATGATGTAGTTCGTGATGCGCAGCGTCTCGGTACGCTGCGCGTCCGCGTCGAAGCCGGGCGAGTCGATGATGATCTTGCCGCGCACCTGCTCGCTGTTGCAGGTCTTCAGCTGCAGATACGAGTCGAGCCTGTCGCCTTCGCCGTGCGTGACCTCGTCGATCTCGCGGCTGATGTTGTAGAACGGGAAGCGCGGGTCGCTGTCGAGCGCCAGCGCCGGCAGCACGTGCGGCGTCGCGTCCCGGCCGTAGCAGATCACCGTGAACTTGTCGTCGACCGCCTGATTGCCCGTCGACTGCAGACGCTGCCCGAGCAGGCGGTTGATGAACGTCGATTTGCCCGATGAGAACGTGCCGAGCACCGCGATCAGGGGCCACCACGTGACCTGAGCGGCGTACGATTCGTGGCGCTCCAGCAGGCCGAGCTTGTGCGCAATCGAATCGAGACTGCGAAAGCTGCGCACCGCGTCCACCAGGTCGGGATTCTCCTGCTGCAGGTGAACGGTCAGCTTGTCGAGGTGCTCCTTCAGGATGGTGCGTGTGGTCTCGGGCATTCAACCTCCATGGCAGCGGCCAGCGTCGTCAGCTATACACAATAGCAGCATGGAAGCCGGTTTGCCGCCGCAGATAGGCGTAGCGACACCTACGACTACGGCGTATCGATCAGGTCCGTGATGCGCTCGATCAGGTTCGCCCGGTCCGCGCCGTCGAGGCCTTTCTCGGCGCGCAGCTTCCGGAACAGCGTCTCGAGGCCGCGCCGCCGGCCGGGGTCGATCGCATCCGACGCGTGCGCCTCGGCGGCGGCGTCGACGGCAAGCTCCTCCCGCCGCGCGTGGTTGCGCTCGGCGACGAGACGCACGTGCAGCAGTGCCCGGCCGAGCAGCACCCACGGCAGGTTGGGGTCGACGATCGGCCCGACCCGCAGCTCGAAGCCGCCGAGCGGCTGCCCGAGAATCTGAACCTTGGCGAGGCGATCGGCGCCGGCCAGCGCGCCGAAGGCGCCGATCGCCGCGCCGATCCCGGCGCCGAGCAGCAGCGACGCGCCGCCGAGGGCAACGTCCACGAGACCGCCCGCCACGGCGCCGGAGGCGGCGCCTGTCACGGCCAGCTGGGCCGTAGACAGGCCGAACATGCTGAAGCTGCGCTCGGAGAAGACGTCCTCGGCCAGGTACGCCGCTTCGGACTCGACGCCCTTCAGGCCGCCGTGACGGTAGATTTCCTGGACGACGCGGCGCTCCCGATCCTCCCGCCGCCGGACCCGTTTGCGCAGCTCGTCCCGTGCCCGCCGCTCGGCGTCCTCGTCTGAGCGGCGCTGGCCGAGCGGCACCGTGACCGTCGCGGTCAGCGCGTCGATCAGCAGGCTCGCGATCTCGGTCGCGGCGCGATGCTTGCGCCGTTCCCGCTCCGCGGTCAGCGCGTCGGCCGCGCGGTTCAGCTGCGGCGCCCAGCTCTCGTCGATGGCGCCGAAGGCGCGCAGCAGCTCCACGCGCTTGGAGAAGTCGGCGCGCATCGCGTCGAAGACGCGGACGATCGAGAAGTACTGCGACAGCGCCGAGCGCCATTCCTCGACGTGGTCGCCGGCCGCGATCATGTTGATCAGCGCCATGCGAGGGCAGCCGGTCCAGCGCAGGATCTCCATCTCCGCTTCGTACTGCCGCCCGTACGGCCGGCTGCCGTCGACCACGTACAGGATGCCCGCGCCGTCCATGATCGGTTTCAGCAGCTCCCGCTCGTCATGGAAACGCGGGTCGTCCGCGTGCACGCGCAGGAACTCCCGCACGACGTCGGCACGGGCGCCGGCGCCGCGGTCGTTGGCCTCGAGCCATGCCAGCACCTCGCGAGCGCGCTGAAAGCCGGGCGTGTCGATCAGCTCGTACAGCGTCTCGCCGTCGACGCGCATCGGGTAGGCCCGCGCGCGCGTCGTCGTGCCCGGCCGGGGCGAGATCGCGACCGCATCGTCCTCGGACAGCGTCGCGACGATGCTGCTCTTGCCCTTGTTCGGGTGCCCGACGATGGCGAAGCGGGGAGGGCTCATGCGGCGCCGGTCTCGAGGTATAGCCTCGGATCCGTCAGCCGGCCGATGGCCTGCGCCCACGTGTCGCGCTCGATTGCAGTCACGTCGCCGCGGTCCTCGGAGACCGGCGTCACGACGATCGACGCGTCGCCGACGCGCTGACGCAGCGCCGTCAGGAAATCGAGGAACTCGAGCAGGGGAGGCTCCCATGCCGGAGTGAAGATCACGAGCGTACGCGCATCGCTGCCCGCGATCGCGTCGAGCGCGCGGCGGTCCTCGTCGAGCTCGCGGCCTCCGCCCGCTTCGAGCACATCCGTCAGCTCGAGCCCCAGCCGATCGCGGGCATAGCGGCGGGCGGCATCCGCATCGAGGCTCGCGCCCCACACGACCGCCGCGGCAGTGCCGGCGAGCTCGGCGTGACGCTCGATGCCGGCGGGAGGCACCGGGCGCTGCTCGTCCGGCGGCTCCGCCGATCCGAGCTCGACGCCGGGTGCCGCCATCCTGTCGAGCAGCGCCGTGACTCTCGGATCCTCGAGCAGCAGCGCCCGCGTCGCCGCCCGCAGGCGAAAGTTCGCGAACACGAGCAGCGCGAGCCGCGGCAACAGCCCGTAGGTCACGATCGCGAGAATCGTGAACGACCACCACCCCGCCAGCACGCGCGGCGCATCGGCGCCGAAACCGCTGCCGGTCTCGAGGCGAAAGAACTGCGAGCGCTCTATCAGCTCGAGATCGGGCACTGCGCTCGGCGCGAGCGCGTGCCACGGCCACGCGAGCGCGTTGACAATGCGGCTGACCGTGACCGGATCGGCGGCGAGCGTCGTGCTCCATCCGAAAGCGAGATCCGTGAACGCGATCGCGACGGCACCCGTCGCGAGCGCCGCCAGATTGAAGGCGACGGCCGAGATCTGCGACCAGTAGAGCAGCTGCCATTTCGCGAAGCGGCTGCCCGCCGTCGTGCGGCCCGGCTGCCAGCCGAACAACCGCGCATAATCGGGCGGCGGCTTCGCGAGGCGGCGGTACAGCGCCGCGGCCAGCGCGCCGGGGCTCAGCGATGCGAGGAGATCCTGCACCGGGCGCAGCCCCGGCACCCGGCCCGGAATCAGCAGCAGCGTCAGAATCAGCAGCACCGTCGGCAGCACGAGCAGCAGCGCGAGCAGCCTGACGACGTTGACCGGATGTGTGCCTTCGTAATGGAACGCGGCAAGCGCCACACCGATGCCGGCCAGCAGGCCGACCGCGAACATGGCGACCGACACGACCTGGCGGAGCTGATCGAGCCGCTCACCGGCGCCGGCGTTCCGATCTCCGCCGATCTGCCGCCACCAGCCGCGCACACGCGCGATCGGCTCCTCGGCCGGCAGCCGCCGCACGATGTCGCGCTCCCGCCGGACGCGCTCGGCGAACGGCGTCGAGCCGTCCGCTTCGAGCCACATCGGCACGTCGACCGCGTCCTCGAACAGTGTCGGCGGCGTTCGGCGCGGCGGCGTCGAGTGCGGGGGCGTCGGGTGGCTCATCGGTTGCGGGACGGCTGTCGCCGGGCTGCCGCACCTGCGGCGGCAACGGCCGCGGGGCGGCCCGGACCGGCAATGCGACGATCGCGGCGGCGGGTCGGAGAATCGATGGGCGCGCTACTCCGGGTTCACCTTCTTGAAGAAAGGGTTGCCGAAGTCGTCGGTAAGGTCCAGCAGGAACTGGTTGTTCTCCTGACAGATGTACTCGGCGAGCTCCTGGCCCTCCGACCACGGGATCTCCCACGCGATGGTCCACGGCTGAGTGTAGGCGCCGGGATCGTCGATCGTCGCCTCGTACCGCAGCGTGTCGCGGTCAGGACGCGTGATGCGCTCGATCGTGCGCAGCTCGTCCGTGTGCATGTAGCCGCCGAAATTCAGCCAGGTCTTCTCGTTGAAACCGACCGTCTCGATCACCAGCGTGTCGCCTTCCCAGCGGCCGACCGAATAACCGAAGTAGGTCGGCGTCAGCTCGCCTGGGTCCGGGAGCGGCCGGCCGTCCATGTGGATCTCGCGCCAGACGTGCGCGCCGCCCTCGAAGATGATCACGATGCGGTCGTCCTGCTGGATGAACTCTGCCGGATAGGGCGTGCCGAGGGCCCGCGGGCCGCCTGGCGGCAGGCAGAACCCCTGCGGATCGTATTTGACGTTGTTCGACTTGTTGTATTCGAACATCGCGCGCGTCCACGGCAGGAACGGCACCTCCGCGTCCTCGTGCATGAGCTGCTCGCCGAAATCCGTGATCCACGGCAGCGCCCAGACGCCGTCGCCGCCGAGATCGACGGTGCCGTCGGGCAGGCGCGGCGTCGGCCGCGACCGTTCACCGGCGGCGAGCGCCGCATCGGTCTGCGCGGCGGCCTGCCCCGCGGCCATGAGCCCTGCCGCCGCAAGCAGCGCTCCGGCCGCTGCGCGCCGGGACGTCATTGTCCGTCCTCGTTCGTGCCGTTGAAGAGCCGCTTGCCCGACGCGAGCACGACGGACCTCGCGTTGCCCTTCAGGCTGCCGTCGCGGGCGCGAGCCCCGGACACCGTGACGACGTCTCCGATGTTCAGCGAGTCGCGCTTCCAGCCGCGGCGCGCGAGGCCGTTGGGGCTGCCGAGCTCGAGTGCCCAGACCTCGTACTCGCCGTCCTCGTTCTGCACGTCTATATAGAAGAACGTGTGCGGGTTCATCCACTCGACCTTCGTCACGACGCCCGTCAGCTCTATCGGCTGGTCCGCGTCGAATTCCGCGGCGAAGGAGTGATGAGCGGCGGCCGGAGCGCAGAAGATCGCCGCAGCGAGCGCCGCGAGCGCGGCGGAAAGATAAGTGCTCATTCTCTATGTTTCCTCATCGACGAAGAACCGCCTGCCGCGGCCTCTCGGAGCCGCCGGCCGCCTCTTCCGGCATCCCGGAAAGTCACGAACGGAAGTCTACAACGGCCGGAGAGCGGCGCCGGCCACCTGGAGGGAAGCTCCGCACAGGTCCCGTGGCGGCGCGCTGCGGCGTTGAAAATCGGTTCGAAATGCTCACGTAGTCCCGTGTACGCTGCGCTTTCGAACCGATTTTCGTCTTGCATCGCATCCACCACGGGACCTGTGCAGGGCTTCCCTAGTTCAGCGTGACCAGGAACGTGCCGGTCTCACCGCCGTGCGTATACGTGCCGGACCACCTGCGGTTGACCCAGGAGCCGAGATTCTCGAGCTTGCCCGTCGCGACCCACGGCGTCGTGCCGCCGCCCTCGACGGGCATGCGCGCCTCGAGCGTCATCGTCCAGGTCGAGTAGTCGATCTCCGCCGAGTCGATCCGTACCGCGTTGCGGCCCGGATTGATCGTCCCGACGATCTCGCGGTTCTCCCAGTCGAGCACGAGCAGAATGCGCCGGCGGTCCTCGCCGTCGGGCCCCCAGTAGCCTAGCCATGACCCCTTGGCAGGATGCCCGACCTGCGCGGCGGCGATCCCCGCCGCGAGGCTTCCGACCAGGATCAGGGTACGTAACGCTGCAGCAATCATTCGTGTCCCTCGCGGCCGTGGCCAGCCACGGCACCGTGTTACCGCGGACTCCCGCGGCGTGTGCCGCCGTCCGAAACCGCTGCCGCCGCGCGCGATCGACGAGGAGCTCCCGGTATCGGCATGTTATTTTTCTTCCGGAGGGCGCGCCAGCCGGTATCTGCTTCAGCCGGCCTTTCGCCTCGCGCCCGGTGCCCGAAAGCGTACCCGCCGCGTGCCGCGAAAGCCAGGACGAGCCCATGACGGGCGGTGTCGCGAGTTCGTGGCACGGCTCTTGCTCGCGACGCGCTGGCCGCGCACGGCCGGGAGGGCGCGGCCGATCAGTGAGGGACCAGGAATGTTCGAGATCGTCGTCATCGTTCTGTTGATACTCGCCAACGGCGTTTTCGCGATGTCGGAGCTCGCGGTCGTATCGTCCCGGCGGGCGAGGCTGCGGAGCCTCGAGCGCGCCGGCAGCCGGGGGGCGGGCGTGGCGCTCAGGCTGATGGACGATCCGACCCGGTTTCTGTCGACCGTGCAGATCGGCATCACGCTGGTGGGCGTGCTGGCCGGCGCGTTCAGCGGCATCGCGCTCGGCGAGCGCCTCGGCGCGTGGCTCGACCAGTGGCCGCTGCTCGCGCCGCACGGTCAGTCGATCGCCGTCGGCGCGATCGTGCTTGCGGTCACGTACGCGACGCTGGTCGTCGGCGAGCTCGTACCGAAGCGGATCGCCCTGCGGCGGCCGGAGCGGATTGCCGCGTTCGTCGCGCCGGCGATGCAACGCATCGCGCGAGTCGCGGGCCCCGCCGTATGGCTGCTGAAGGCGTCCACGGAGGGCATGCTGCGGCTGCTCGGCGTGCGCGGCGGCCGCGACATCACCGTGACCGAGGAGGAGGTGCGCTCGCTGATCGCCGAGGGCACGCGGGCCGGCGTCTTCGTCGCGCGGGAGCGCGATATGATCGAAGGCGTGCTTCGCCTCGCCGATCGGCGCGTTCGGGCCATCATGACGCCGCGGCAGGAGGTCGTGTGGATCGACGAGAATGCCGGGCCGGAGGAGATCGCGGAGCACATGGCGGCGCATCGCTCTTCCCGATATCCCGTGTGCCGCGACACGATCGATCACATCGTCGGCATCGTGCACACGAAGGACCTCGCGCCGGCCTTGTTGAGGGGCGAGCGGGTCAGACTCGCCGATCACACGGTCAGGCCGCTGGTCGTGCCGGAAGGGGTGCACGTGCTGAAGCTGCTGGAGCTCTTTCGTACCGAAGGCATCCATATGGCCATCGTCATCGACGAGTACGGTGCGACGGAGGGTGTCGCCACGCTGGCGGACATCCTCGAGGCGATCACCGGGGATCTGCCGGAGCGGGGCGAGGAGGCGGAGCACGGGCTCGTCCGGCGCAGCGACGGCTCCTGGCTCGTCGACGGAAGCTTTCCGATCGACGAATTCGAGGACCGCGTTCGGTTGCCCGGCCTGAAAAACGCGGGCGACTTCGACACGGTCGCCGGCTTCGTGCTGCATCATCTGGAGCGCCTGCCGGCGCCGGGCGACGCATTCGAGGCGTTCGACGGGCGCTTCGAGGTCGTCGACATGGACGGCCATCGGATCGACAAGGTGCTGTACATCCCCGGGGCCGGCGCGGCGAGTCACGCGGATCCGGTATCGCCGTCGGGCGCCGCGGCGCCGCCGGACGGCGCCGCCTCCGGATCCGACGACGGCGTGTCGCGGCCGCACACGCAGAAGCCGGCCGCGGACGAGGGCGTCAGTGTTTCTCCTCGATCAGACGCAGAGTCTTCTGCACCTTCTCCGGATCGCGATTCAGCGCCTCCGCGACGCGATTGAATTGGTCCGGCGTCCAGCCGTGCCGCTGCAGCGTCCCGATGCTCTCCTGCTGCAGGCGGGCCTGCACGGCCTGCGCTTCCTCCTCGGACTCGACGGCCGCTATTTCCTGCTCGTATTTTTCGGCCGTTTCCTGCAACGCCACGTAAATCGTCGCAAACGTCTCCATGTCCTCGTCCGTCACGTCCTCGGGCTCGAGCGGCGCCTGCGGCTCGGCCGGAACCGGGTCGGGCGTCGTCGGCGCGGATTCCGGCTGTGCCGCCGCGCCGAAGGCGATCAGGGACAACGCAAGCGATGACAGGATCTTTGTGACGGTCGACATGCCGCGCTCCCGCGCCGTGCGCAACGTGTGCAATTTCTATCCAGGCTATCGGGCCGGTTCAATCACCGGTTTCCGGCACCCAGACGCCCCCTTCGCAGCGCAGCAGGGTCGTGCCGCTGCGGACGATCGTGCCGTGGGGATAGGCGCTGCCGTTGAAGTAGCACGTGCCGCCGCCCGTCTGGACTTCCAGCAGAGTATCCGTGTCCTCGTCGGTCTCCCACGCGACCGGTGAATTCTTCAGCTCCGGGTCCTGAGCGCCGAGATCCTGCGGTTTGTCGGCCATGCCGCCCCCCTCCGATCATAGTGGCTGCGAAACCGTGCCGGCTGCAAGTTCCGTGCCCCTCGGCGGCGCGGTCGTGGGCGGGCTTCGGTGCCTCGAAGGCCGCGCCTCGGCGCTTGCGCGGTTCAGCGGCGCGTTTTCGGATGGCACGTCGCTTGCATCGCATGTGTCGGCAAAGGGGGGCTCGAGAGCGGGGGAGGAGGATGGTCCACTGGACCCGCGAGCTCACACCAACGGTCGTCCCCGGCACGCAGACAGAGGCGCCGAAGCGCCCGGCCGGCTGCGCGGCCGCTACGCCGAAAGGCTGCAGTTCGCGCTCGACGCGGCGCGGATGGGCACATGGGCGTGGGACCCGCGGCGCGACGTCGTCGAGCTGGATCAGCGGGCGCTCGACATTCTGGGCGGCGAGCTCGGCGCCGACTTCTCGTTCGCGACATCCGTTCGCAAGTACCTGCCGCCGGAGAACGCCGAGCAGTACCAGGCATGCGTCAGGCGCATCATGGAGCCGGGCAGCCATGAAAATCAGTTCGAGGTCGAGCTGAACTGGAGGCGTCCCGACGGCCGCTCGATCTGGATTCAGATGACGGGCCAGTCGCACTTCGACGAGGAGGGCGGCCGGCGCCGCGTCTATCTGCTGACCGGCACGATCCTCGACATCACGGAGCGTAAGCGAAGCGAGGAGGCGCTGGCCGAAGCGAGCCGGCAGAAGGACCGGTTTCTCGCGACGCTGGCACACGAGCTGCGCAATCCTCTCGCGCCTCTCGGGTATGCGGCGGAGCTGCTGCGGGAGGACCCGCCGCGCGAGCTCGAGTGGAGCCGTGACGTGATCGAGCGGCAGGTCGCCCACCTGACGCGACTGATCGACGATCTTCTCGACCTGTCGCGCATCAACCGCGACCGACTCGACGTGCGCCGGGAGCGGATCGAGATCGCCGACGTCGTGCAGGCCGCGATAGATGCGACACGCCCGGTGCTCGCGGAGGCGTCGCAGCGCCTCGATGTTTCGCTGCCGCCGGAGCCCGTGTACCTGCACGGCGATCTCGTGCGTCTGACGCAGGTGTTGACGAATCTGCTGAAGAACGCGGCGAAGTTCAGCGCCGGCCCCGGCCGCGTCGAGGTCGACGTCGCGCTCGAGGGGCCGTTTGTTTCGATCGCCGTACGGGACACCGGGATCGGCATTCCGCCGGAAGCGCTGCCGCACGTGTTCGAGATGTTCTATCAGAGCGACTCGTCCGCGGCGCGGACGCACGGCGGACTCGGTATAGGGCTATATCTCGTCCGGCGGCTCGTCGAGCTGCACGGGGGGACCGTCGAGGCGCGAAGCGGGCCCGAGCGCCCCGGCAGCGAGCTGATCGTCAGGCTGCCCGTCGTGCCGAGCACGGCGGCGGCGCGGGACGCGGGCGCAGCGGCCGGCGCGACGCAGCGCTTCGCATCGACGGCGCCGTCGGCACGTGTTCTAGTCGTCGACGACAACAAGGACAGCGCCGACGCCCTCGCGAAGCTGCTGCGCGGCTCCGGTCATGACGTCGACGTACGTTACGACGGCGCGTCCGCCGTCGCGGCGGCGGAGAGCGGCCGGCCGGACGTGATACTGCTCGACCTCGGCATGCCGAGCTTCGACGGCTACGAAGTCTGCCGGCGCATCCGCGAGAGCAGCTGGGGAAAGCCGATGCGGCTCGTGGCCGTGACCGGATGGGGGCGCGAGGAGGATCGCGAGCGCACGCGCACGATCGGGTTCGACGACCATCTGGTCAAGCCCGTCACGCACGCCGCGATCGAGTCGTTGTTGAGGCGCGGCGGAGAGCGCCTGTAGACGAAGAGCGCCTATCGGAGCGCCGTCCGGTCGGTCCCGGCCGGCGCCGGGGCGCGGCGCGATCAGCCGCGCTCGAGCGCCGGTCCGACCGTGCCGAGATCGGCGACGAAACGCGTCATGGCTTCGCGCCGATCCTCGGAGTCGGGCAGCCGCAGCAGCGAAGACGGATGAACCGTGGCGGTCACGTAAGGCGCGAGGTCCGAGGCCACCGGGCGGCCGCGCTGCTTCGACACGAGAAAGCGCGGCCCGAGCAGCGAGCGGGCCGCGGTCGCGCCGAGACACACGATCGCGCTCGGCTGCACGAGCTCGATCTCGACGTCGAGCCAGGGCCGGCACGCCGCGACCTCCGCCGCGCCCGGCTTCTTGTGCAGCCGGCGCTTGCCGCGCGGCTCCCATTTGAAATGCTTGACCACGTTGGTGACGTACGCGTCGTCGCGCTCGATGCCGGCCGCCCGAAGCGCTTCGTCGAGAAGCCGCCCGGCGGGGCCGACGAACGGCTTGCCGGCGAGGTCCTCGCGATCGCCCGGCATCTCGCCGATCAGCATCAGACGGGCGCGCCGCGGCCCCTCGCCGAACACGGTCTGCGTCGCGTTGCGCCACAGCGGGCAGCCCCGACACGCGGCCGCCGCCTCGCGCGCCGCCTTCAACGAGCGCCGGGGCGGCAGAAAATCCCGCGCCGACACGGTCTTGGCGGTTTCGCCGGGTGCCGCGGAGCGGGGGCTCATGGCCGCGCGAGGAGCCGCCGCAGGCGGGCGAGAGGCCGCGTGTTGACGACGTCGTGCGCCGTGACCCATCCGCGTCTCGCCTGATCGACGCCGAAGCGGATGTTGCCGATCGCCGCCGCGCTGTGCGCGTCGGTCGAGATCGCGAGCTTGACGCCGAGCTCCTTTGCGAGCCGGCACCCCGCATCCGTCAGGTCGAGGCGATCCGGATGGGCGCTGACCTCGAGCACGCAGCCGCGCTCCTTCGCCGCGATCATGATCTTCTCGAGGTCGACGGCGTACGGATCCCGCTCGCCGATGCGCCGGCCGCTCGGATGGCCGAGGATCGTGAAGTAGCGGTTGTCCATGGCGCGCAGAATCCGCTCCGTCTGCCGTCGGGACGGCAGCTCGAGGCCGTAGTGCACGGAGCAGACGGTGAAGTCGAGCTCCTTCAGCACGCTGTCGGGCAGATCCAGCGAGCCGTCCTCGAGGATGTCCACTTCGCTCGATTTCAGCACGACGAGCCCGTCGAGCTTCTCGTTCAGCGCGTCGATGCGGCGGATCTGCGCGAGCAGGCGCTTTTCGTCGAGGCCGTTCGCGATCCTCACCCGTTTCGTGTGATCGTTGACCGACAGGTACTCGTAGCCGCGCTCGGCGGCGGCGCGCGCCATGTCGAGCAGGGAGCTGCGGCCGTCGCTGTCCTTCGTGTGGCAGTGCAGATCGCCTTTCAGATCCTCTTCGCGCACGAGCTTCGGCAGGCGCCCCTCCGCGGCGGCCTCGATCTCGCCGCGGTTCTCGCGCAGCTCGGGCGGAACCCAGGCGAGTCCGATCCTGCGATAGACCGCCGCCTCGGTCGGCGCCCGCAGGCGCCGGCCGTCCTCGAACACGCCGTACTCGTTGATCTTGTAGCCTCTGCGGATGCCGATCTCGCGGATCGCGATGTTGTGCGCCTTCGAGCCGGTGAAGTACACGAGCGCCGCGCCGTAGCTGGACTGAGGCACGACGCGCAGATCCACCGTCAAGCCGGAGCGCAGCCGCACCGTCGAGCGCGTATCGCCCTTCGACATGACCTCGGCGACGTCGGGATAGGCCACGAAGCGGTCCATCAGCGGACCGCTGTCGGCCGCGGTCGCGAGGATGTCGAGGTCGCCGACGGTTTCTTTCCGCCGCCGGAAGCTGCCGGCGACGACGATTTCCCTGACTCCGTCGACGGCACGAAGATGCGCGACGAGCGAGTCCGCGACCGCGCCGGCCGCCGACAGCTTCAGCCGCGAGCCCTGCTCGACGAGGCGCCCGACGCCGTCGAGGATCAGCTGCTCCGTCTTCTCGCCGAACCCCGGCAGATCGCGGATCCGATGGTCGGCCGCGGCTTTGCGCAGGTCGTCGATCGAGCGGATGTCGAGCTCGCGGTACAGCGTCTTGACCCGCTTCGGACCGAGTCCGCCGATCTTCATCAGGTCGCTCAGTGCCCGGGGCGTGCGCTCGGCCACTTCGTCGAGCAGCGGCAGTCGGCCGGTCTCGACGATCGTGTGGATCTTGTCGGCGAGGTCCTTGCCGACGCCCGGAAGCTTCGGGACGGGCTGCCCGGCCGCGACCAGCTCCGCGATGCCCTTCGGATAGGTGCGTACGGCCTCGGCCGCCGTGCGATAGGCTCTGACGCGAAACGGGTTCGCATCCTCGATGTCGAGCAGGTCTGCGAGCTCGTCGAACATCGCTGCGATTTCGCCGTTGCCGATCGGCAATGCGTGAGACTCCCGACGTGGCCGCGCCGGCGCGCGACGGTCCGTTCGAGGATGATCGGCGGCGTCCGGAGATGCAAGGCCGGCGGCAACGGCGGTACCATGCCCACCGCGCCGGCGCCGCTCCCGCGGCCGGCGCGGTCAAGCCATCTCTGTTCGAGGCGTCGATGATCAACGGCTACACGAGCGAACACGGGAAATTGCGGCCGGTCGCCGATCTCGAGGGCGAGTTCGACCGCCTCGTGTGGATCGATCTGCTCGATCCGCAGAACGGCGAGGAGTCGCTGGTCGAGCGCGCGGTCGGCATCAACGTGCCGACGCGGGAGGAGATGGAGGAGATCGAAGTCTCGAGCCGCCTCTACTACGAGGACGAAGCCGTCTACATGACGGCGACGCTGCCGGCGCAGAGCGACACCGACGATCCCGAGATGGCGCCCGTGACGTTCGTGCTCGCGGGCGAGCGGCTGATCACGGTGCGCTATCACGATCCGCGCGCATTCCAGAACTTCCCCCGTCGCGCGGAGAAGATGTCGATGGGCTGCACGAACGGTGCCGGGACGCTGATCGCGCTGCTCGAGGTCATCGTCGACCGGCTCGCGGACATCGTCGAGCGCGCCGCCGGCGACATCGACACGCTGTCGCGCGGCATTTTCCGCACCAACGGCACGCAGACGACGAAGAGCCGCGATTTCCAGCGCGCGCTCGAAGAGATCGGCCGCAAGGGCGATCTGAACTCCAAGCTCAGGGACTCGCTGGCGACGCTGGAGCGGCTCGTCGCGTTCCTCGGCCAGGCGACCGCGAAGAGCAAGCTCGACACCCAGGGCCGCTCGAGACTGAAGACGCTGTCGCGCGACGTGCGCTCCCTTACCGACCACTCCTCGTTCCTGTCGCAGAAGATCATGTTCCTGCTCGATGCGACGCTCGGCATGATCAACATCGAGCAGAACGCGATCATCAAGATCTTCTCCGTCGCCGCCGTCGTCTTCCTGCCGCCGACCCTGATCGCCTCGATCTACGGCATGAACTTCGATCACATGCCGGAGCTCGACTGGCTGGTCGGCTATCCGTTCGCGATCGGCCTGATGGTCGCGTCGGCGATCCTGCCGTACTGGTACTTCAAACGCCGCGGCTGGCTCTGAACGAAAAAGGCCCCTGAAAAAGGCGGTCAGCTGAAAAGAGCTGAAAAAGGGGTCAGGGCCCTTTTACGCTGAAAAAGGGCCCTGACCCACTAGTGTCCCAACGTTTAGGTAAATAGTTTCAATTGGTTAGTTGATTCTGTCGGTTCATAGCTGATTGCCGATTCGCTAAGTA
>JAFGNC010000190.1 GCA_016927175.1 Gammaproteobacteria bacterium
ATCGTAGGCCGCCATGTCGCCGAGCGGCAGGGCGAGATCGAGCGACACGTTGCCGCTGCCGGCCGGCGCAGCGAGCCGGGCGTAGCCGGGACCGAGGTGGCGCGCGATCAGCGGGGACTGCTGCAGGAAGCCGAGCACGTCGCTCAGCGGCCCCGTCGTGTCGGTGCGCACGGTCAGCACCGCATCGCGCAGGTCCTCGATACCGACCACGGCCTCGTCGCCGACATTGCCGAGCACGCGGCCGCTGCCGCGCGCGACGAAACCGGCGCCGCGGAACTCGATGGTGCCGTCGAGGTCCTCCGCTCTCGGCCAGCCTTCGACGAACTCGAGCACGCCGTCCACGACGTCGAGATCGACGCGGAACTGGCCTTCGCCGTCGTCGAACGGAAACGACCGCAGCGGCCCGACGAGCTCCAGCCGGCCGCCGGTCACGCGGCCGCCCTGCAGGGCGTTGTCGAGCCACGCCACCGCCGGCGCCGGCATCACGTGCACGGGCAGGTAGCGCTTCGCGGCGACCGCGGCGAACCCGTCGACGGTCGTCGCAAGATCGAGCTCCGGCGAGCTGCCGTCGAGCGGCAGGGTCAGCTCGAGGTTCGACCGGGTGGACACGTCACTGCTGCGCAGCACGAGATCGTCGCTGACGACCCGCACGGCGTCGAAACCCTCGCGCCACACGATCAGTCCCGCCAGCTCCTCCAGGTCGAGGGGCGCGCGGAAGAGCCCCGGCCAGTCGACCCTCGCGCGGCCGGTCGCGAGCTCGGCGCGGCCGCTGCCGGGGTCCGCGCGCAGCTCGCCGGTCAGTCCGTCGAAGCCCGGCCAGCGTCCCCGCGGCTCGATGCCGACACCGTCGAACGACGCCGCGACGCTGTAGCGGCTCCACACGCCGTCGTCGCCGCGCTCGACCTCGACGTCCGCCGCCGCGACGTCGCCGCGCGGATCGAGCTCGAGCCACCGCAGCGTCGCATTGGTCTGCGGCAGCGCGGCGATCAGCGGCGTCAGATCGTGAAGCCGCAGGAAGTCGCTTTCGAGCGCGATGCGGTCCGCAGAGACCTCGAGCACGGACGTGCCGCCCGAAGGCCACGCGAGACCGTTGCGCGTGACGTCCAGGTCGTCGATCAGCAGGCGCCAGCCTTCCGCTCGCCGCTGCCACTCGGCCGACACCGCGATGCGCTCGTAGCCGCCGGTGTCCGGCCCCGCCGCGGCCGCCCAGGCGATATCGGAAAGGTCGGCGTCGATCATGCCCCGCGTGAGAGCGCCTTCGCCCCACTCGAGCCATACCGACAGGTCGCCGACGCCGCTGCGCGGCGCGAGCGCCGACGGCGGCAGCGCGGCCGCTATCGCCGCGACGTCGGCATCCGCCGCGTCGCCGAAGATCCGCCACTGCCGCGCGTCGTCACCGGGGCCGAGCGCCTGTTGTGCCGCAACCTCGACGCTGCTCGCGAGACCCCCGGGCGGCTCGGCGGTCGCCTCGATCTGCAGCAGGTCGTCCTGCCGGCGCAGCCCGAGCGCGACGTCGCCGAACTCCCATTCGATACCGCGCTGCGCGTCGACGTAGACGACACTGCTGTCGCGCAGCGCCACCTCGATGTCCGGCGGCAGCGTCAGGAACAGGTCCGCCCGTGCCTGGCCGGCCGGCGCGCCCTGCAGGCGGAGTCCCCCGTCGGGCAGGCGCTCGAGCGTCAGGCGCGTGCCGTCGACGACGAGCCGGGTCAGCCTCAGCTCACGCTCGGTCAGCGCGCTCCACGGATCGACCACGACCGCCGCGCGGTCGGCGACGAGGAAGGGACGGCCGCGGCCGTTGGCGGTGAGGGCGACGTCGCTGAACGTCAGCTCGGGTCCTCGCAGGCCGAGCCGCACGTCGAGCCGGTCGAAATCGAGCGTGAGCCCGAGCGTGTCGTCGACCCACGCCTTCAGCTCCGCCTGATAGGCCGGAAGCTGCGCAAGCATCAGACGGAACGTGCCGAGCGCGATGGCGAGCACGATCACGGTCACGCCTGCCGCGAACAGCAGCCCCCGCGCGAGGCGCGAGGCGAACCGGGACATGCGCGCGCCGCCGCTCACATCAGCACGACGTCGAATTGATCCGGCGCATACAGGCCCTCGCTCTGGAGCCGGATCGGTTTGCCGGTCAGCTCCTCGAGCTCGGCGACGCTGGCGGATTCCTCGTCGAGCAGGCGCTCGATCACATCGGGCTTCGCGAGCACGAGCAGCTCCTGAAAATCGAACTGCCGGTGCTGGCGCAGTATCTCTCGGAAGATCTCATAGCAGACGGTTTCCGGGGTCTTGACGAATCCGCGGCCTTCGCAACTTGGACAAGCCTGGCACAGCACGTGTTCCAGGCTCTCGCGGTTGCGCTTGCGCGTCATCTCGACGAGGCCGAGCGGCGACACGTTCATGATCTGCGTCTTGGCGTGATCGCTCGCGAGCCGTGCCGTCAACGCCTGCAGCACCTGGTGCTTGTGCTCCTCCTCCACCATGTCGATGAAATCGATGATGATTATTCCGCCCAGGTTGCGCAGCCGCAGCTGCCGCGCAATCGCGACGGCGGCCTCGAGATTCGTCCGGAAGATCGTCTCCTCGAGGTTGCGGTGACCGACGTAGGCGCCGGTGTTGACGTCGATGGTCGTCATCGCCTCGGTCTGATCGAAGATCACGTAGCCGCCGGACTTCAGCGCCACCTTGCGGTTCAGCGCGCGGTCGATCTCGTCCTCGATGCCGTACAGGTCGAAGATCGGCCGCTCCTCGGCATAGAGCTCTATCGTCGGCGCCATGTGCGGCATGAAACGGTCCGCAAACCCCTTCATGCGCCCGTATTCGGCCTCGGAGTCGACCCGGACGCGCTCGACCTCCGGCCCGAGCAGGTCGCGCAGGACACGCAGCGGCAGCGGCAGGTCCTCGTAGACCAGCGTGCCCGGCTTCGCCGTCGACGCGCTCTCCTCGATCGCTTCCCACAGTTTCTGCAGAAACATCATGTCCGCGCGCAGCGCGTCGAGCTCGGCGCCCTCCGCGGCGGTGCGCACGATGTAGCCGGCCTGCGTCGGCGGAGAGACGATCGCGTCCATCAGGCCGCGCAGGCGCTCGCGCTCGGCCTCGTCCTCGATCCTCGCCGAGATGCCGATACCGCTGCCCTTCGGCAGCATGACGAGGTAGCGCGACGGTATCGTGATGTGCGTCGTCAGCCGCGCGCCCTTCGTGCCGAGCGGATCCTTCAGGACCTGCACGAGCAGCTCGCCGCCCTCCGTGACGACGTCGCGGATGTTTGGCTCGCCGTTGCGGCCCGCCAGCTGCTCGGTGCTGCATGCGATGTCCGACGCGTGCAGAAACGCAGTGCGCTCGAGCCCGACGTCGACGAAGGCGGCCTGCATGCCGGGCAGAACCCGCGACACGCGGCCGTTGTAGATGTTGCTGATCAGGCCGCGGCGGCTCGCGCGCTCGATCAGGATCTCCTGCAAAACGCCGTTCTCGACGAGCGCGGCGCGCGTCTCGCGGGGCGTCACGTTGATCAGGATTTCTTCTTTCACGCGCCGACCAGCCAGGCCGGTACGCCGACGCGCTCGAGCAGCAGCGCGGTCTCGCACAGCGGCAGCCCCATGACCGCCGAGTAACTGCCGCTCAAATGCTCCACGAAAACCGCCCCGAGCCCCTGTATGCCGTACCCGCCCGCCTTGTCGAAAGGCTCTCCGGTCCCACAATACGCGCGCCTTTCGGCATCCGTCGTCGGACGGAATCTCACTTCGCTGACGTTGACGAGGCTGTCGAGCCCGCCCCGGTGGCGGACCGCGACGCCGGTGTACACGCGATGCGTGCGGCCCGACAGCGTCTCGAGCATGCCGAGCGCGGCGTCGACGCCGTCGGGCTTACCGAGCACGCGCTCGTCGAGCACGACGGCCGTGTCGGCTCCGACCACCGGCGCCGGCTCGTCGGCCCCGCCGAGCGATCGCCAGACCACGTCGGCCTTGGCCTCGGCGAGGCGGCGCACGTAGTCGGCCGGCGCTTCGCCGGGCCGCAGGCTCTCGTCGGCGTCGGGCACGCGCGCCTCGAACTCGACGCCGATCTGGCCGAGCAGCTCACGGCGCCGCGGGGACGCGGAGGCCAGATAGACGAAATTCTTTCGCATTCAAAGAACTATACGGTTTAGCCGCGGCGGGGCATAGACCGCCGGGCCGAAATTCAGGTTCCGCGGCGGAAAACGTGCGGCACCGGCGGTCACGCACGGTGATAGGGATGGCCTTCGAGCACGCTCCACGCGCGATAGAGCGCCTCGGCGGCGACGACCCGCACGAGCCCGTGCGGCAGGGTCAGCCGCGACAGGGACCAGTGCTCGGCGGCGCGTGCCGAGCAGGCCGGCGAGAGCCCGTCGGGACCGCCGACCAGCAGGCAGACGGGCGCGCCGATCGCGGTCCATTCGTCGAGCCGCGCGGCGAGCTCCGGCGTGCTCCACGCCGTGCCCCGCTCGGACAGCGCGACGACGTGCGCCGCGGCGGGCACCGCGGCCAGCATCCGCTCGCCCTCCTGCTCGACGGCGCGCGCCGGCGGCGTGCCGGCCGTGCGTTTCGCGAGCGGAATCTCGATCAGCTCCAGGGTGCAGCGGCCGCGCAGCCGGCGCGCGTAGTCCTCGTAGCCGTCGACGATCCATGCCGGCTGTCGGTTCGTGGCTGTCAGCAGCAGGATCCGCATGGCGCTACGGCCGCCCCGCAGGTTCCGGCCGCGCGCTCCGTGGCCCGGTGCCGGACGGAGTGGCCGCACTGGGCGCTCCGGCGTCCGGCGCCGCTCCGGCAGAGGCGTCCGGCGCCGC
>JAFGNC010000191.1 GCA_016927175.1 Gammaproteobacteria bacterium
ACCCGACACCGGGCCGCGTCGGCACGTCCGAGAAGCCGAAGCCCGGCAATGACGCCGCGACGACGTGAAAGCTCGGCTCTGAAGGCAGGCCGTGCGCGGCAGGATCCGTCAGCAGCGGAATGATGTCGAGCATCTGCACGAACGTGCTCGGCCATCCGTGCAGCATCAGCAGGGGTATTGCACCCGGATCGGAGCTCTTCGCGTGCACGAAGTGGACCCGCATGCCGTCGACGCGCGCCCGAAAGTGCTCGAGCTCGTTCAGCCTGTCCTCGTGCGCGCGCCAGTCGAAACTCCGGCGCCAATACTCCGCCAGCTCGCGGATATACGCCGTGTCGGCACCGTAGGCCCATTCCGTGTCTGCAAGCTGGTCGGGCCAACGTGTGCGCGCGAGCCTCTCGTCGAGGTCATCGAGCACGGTGTCGGGGACGGCGATCGTGTACGGCTCGACTGTCGGCTGGTCGCCCGGACTTTGTGTCACCCCGTCACCCGTTGCGAGACCGAAAGCCGCGGCCGACAGAAGTCGCAAAGTTCGCATGCGGAATCCTCCGGGAGAAGCTCTCTCACGATCCGTGCCGACCTACGCGACAGGCAGGAAGCCGATTATGCGAAATCGTGTCGACCCGCGCGAGGGATGCCCGAGCGTGCGTCCCCCGAGCTTCTGACGGCATCGGCCGGCCGGCGGCGCACGCTCCGTACTTGAACAAACACGACAGATTCTTACGATTGACCGCTCCGGCATCCAGCGTTCCGGCGCAGCGGCCCCGCGCCGCTGCCGATCGCTGGACGCGTGGCAGAGGCAGCGGCGGATGGAGGCCGAGTGGAGCATGCGCAATGGCGAAGCCTGAAGAAGCGGGTCTGAGCGCAGGTCAGATTCGGCAATTCATCAGTAAGGGTTTCGTGAAGCTCGAGGAGGCCTTCAGCCCCGAGATCGCCGACCAATGCAGGAAAGAGCTGTGGGCGGAGATCGGCCTTTCTCCCGATGAGCCGGACGGATGGGCGCGGCCCGTGATCCGAGTGGGGAGCAAGAGTTCGCCCCCGTTCGTTGCTGCGGCGAACACCCCGAAGCTGCATCGGGCCTACGATCAGCTGGTAGGGCAGGGCCGCTGGAAGGCTCCGCTCGGGCTCGGTACCTTTCCGATCCGATTCCCTTCGCCCGACGCCCCCGGGGACGACGGCTGGCACGTGGACATGAGCTTCGGGCAGGAATCCGCCGATTTCATGCAATGGCGGGTCAACGTCAAGAGCAGCGGACGCGCCCTGTTGATGCTGTTTCTGCTCTCCGATGTCGGACCCGACGATGCTCCCACCAGGATTCGCGTCGGCTCGCACGCGGTCATCGCGCGGCAGTTGCTTCCCTACGGCGAGGCTGGCCTGACACTCAGGGAACTCTCCGCCGACGGATATGCATCCACTGAGCGTTGCGAGGAAGCGCTCGCGAGCGGCGCGGCCGGGACCGTCTACCTTTGTCATCCCTTCCTCGTGCACTCCGCGCAGCCGCACCGGGGTACGCGCCCCCGCTTCATCGCGCAGCCGCCGCTTCTGCCGAGCGGAGAGCCTGACCCGGCGCAGCCGCCGTACCCGGTTCAGGCAGCGATTCGACAGGCGTGCGGCCTGAAGGACGTGCGGGGGTCGGAATCGACTTAGCGACCCCGTCTGACGTGCTCGTACCCGAGGAGTGGGAGCAGGCTACGCCTGCCGCCTCGGCCGGCGGACGGCTCTGACCTTCCCGCTGTCACCTCCGCCGCAGAAAAACCGCTCTCCACCGTCGGATTCCAGCCCCGAGACGCCGGTTCCGGCTGGCATGTCGAGGCGTTCGAGCACGTCGCCCGTCTGCGGGTCGATGCGCCGGATATCGCTCTGGCTGCCCTGCCACGTGCCGTGCCAGAGTTCGCCCTCGACCCACGTGACGCCGGTGACGAAGCGATCGGATTCGATCGTGCGCAGCACCTCACCCGTCTCGGGACTGATCTGATAGATCCGACGTCCGCGATGCTGGCCGACCCAGAGCGTTCCTTCCGCCCAGGCAAGCCCCGAATCCCCGCCGTTGCCGGGTGCGGGAATCGTGGCGAGGATCTGACCTGTCCCGGGATCGATCTTTCGGATGACGGAGCCCGCGATCTGGTACAAGTGCTCGCCGTCGAATGCCGTTCCCGCATCCGCCGTGACGTCGATGGCCCTCACCGCCTGGCCGCTCTCCGGATCCAGGGCGTTCAGCCTGTCGCCCGTGGCGAACCAGACCATCTTCCCGTCGAAGCTGACCCCGTGCACGCTGTCGACTCCGGGAAAAGGGCCGTATTCGCGGACGATTTCGGCAGGCTTGTGTCTCATGGCGTCATCCTAACGGCGAGGCGCGAGCGCGGGGAGTAACAAGGTCGTCGAGAATCCCGGAATCGTCGGCGCAATCCAGCGACGAGCGCGCCCGCGACCGAATGGCTCGGCTTTGCCGGCCTTCGCCAACGCCTCGAGTGCCCGCTGCACGGTGCGCGGGCTGACGCCGAGCGCCAGCGCCAATGCCGAGCTCGACCAGGCCTCGCCGTCGGCGAGCAGCGCCAGCACTTCCGCATGATCTCCCCCGACGGGCGGTGCAAGCACCGCAACCGCGCCTGCCTCACGTGGCGTCAGCGCGAAGCCCCGCTTCGTCGCGCTCAGCGTCGCCAGAGGCTTTATCTGCCCCCGAAGCCGCCCGATCTCGACGCGCAGCCGTACCCGATGCGATTCATCGATATGCCGGGCACGAAACGTGCGCGCGATGAGCTCTTCCCGCGGCACGTCTCCGGGCCATGCCTCGCCCAGTACGCGGGCGAGGGCGAACAGGACTGGTCGGCCGGCGAAGGGGATCACAGCCGCCCCGGCGCGCACCACGTTGCGACAGGCATCGACGATCAACCCGCCGGACGTCAGCAACGCCTCCACTTCACGAAGTCGAAGCAGCTGGTCCCGATCGCTCGAGACGAGCCGCGCGGCGGGCGCCTCGAGCGCGCGTGATGCGCTGTCGACCTCGGCCGTCAGCGCCGCGATTCCCGCCTGACCTGCTGCTCGCGCGGCACGGCGCAGCGCGGCTCGCGCCGGTTCCGTTCGTATGCGCCGCATTGCTATGCCCGCAACGACCAGCTCGTACCCGGCGCGTGATGCCTGGGGCAGCGCATCGGCGTCGAGACCCTCGACCGTCCGCTCCGCCTCGTCGAGGCGGCCGATCAGCAGGAGCCGTCGGGCCTGAAGGTAACCGGCATGTGCCGCGTTCGTCCGGTCGCCGAGGGCTTCGAGCGTCGCCCGCGCTGCACCAAGCGCCTGCATGGGACGGCCCAGGTCGCGCGAGACGAAGGCGATCTCTGCTTCGGCAACGACGCATCGTGCGCGAGCCACGGGCTCTTCCGGGCCGAAGGCCCGAGCGGCTTTCCTCAGGAGTTCCACGGCGCGCGTAAGGTCGCCGAGCTGAGCCATGGCGATGCCGCGCAGTGCGAGCGCCGGGGCATCCTCACGCAACGCGACTCGCTTCAGCGCGGCGAGCGGATCACCCGCCGCGAGCGCTTGCGCCGCAGTCGCAATCAGGGCGTCCAACTGAATCCCGTCACACTATCCCGTCACACTTGTAACTCACGCCGATCTCTCCTGTCGCCGTACATTCGCGTCCGGTTCCGCAAGCGCCGAGAAGGCGAGACCCGATCGGAGAGTCGAAAGATGAAAGCCTCAACGATAGCAAAGAAGGATGACCCGCGAGTCTCACGGACGCGCGACGCGGCGGGCTGGCTCGGTTTAGCCGCCGCGCCGACGTTCGCTCTGATGGCCTGGCTCTCCGCGACGGATCCGCCGCACAACGGCATGTGCGCCTCGGCGCCGGGCGGGCTGGCGCTCGACGCCATGAGCTGGATGTACCTGCTGATGAGCCTGTTCCACGCGTCGCCCTGGCTGAAGCTCAGACCTGCGCGACGGCTTACCCGACCGACACGCAAACCCGAAGGAGATTGACGATGCAACACCGAATCGTTTCACGCGACGAATGGCTCGCTGCCCGCAAGGCGCTCTTCGCGAAGGAGCTGGATATCACCCACGAACTCGACGCGCTGCGCGCCGCGCGACGGCAACTACCCTGGGTCGAGATCGACAAGCCCTACGTTTTCGAAGGTCCCGAAGATGAATGTCTGCTGCGCGACCTGTTCGGCAGCCGCACTCAGCTCGCAATCTATCACTTCATGCTGTCGCCGGACTCCGATCATATCTGCTCCGGGTGCGCGTTCACGATGGACCACGTCGATGCAGCGCGGCAGCATTTCGAGCACGCGGACCTGGCCTTCGCCGCGGTCTCGCGGGCCCCGATCGAGCGCATCGAGGAGGTCAGGAAGCGGATGGGCTGGACGTTCCCGTGGGTATCCTCCGGCGATGGCGATTTCAACT